>JAGPGR010000008.1 GCA_018055865.1 Paludibacteraceae bacterium
ACCCAAAAGCATCCAAAGAACTTATAGATTTGGTGAAAGCTTCGGGTTTCAATGCCGTGCGTATTCCATGCGCCTGGGACGGCTATCTGGAAAATCAGACTACTTACAAAATCAAAGATTTCTGGTTGGCAAGGGTGAAAGAGGTGGTTGACTACTGTGTTGAAAATGACATGTACGCCATCTTGAACATCCACTGGGACGGCGGTTGGCTCGAAAACAACCCGACACCAGAAAAACAGGTTGAAGTCAATAAAAAGCAGAAAGCTATCTGGGAACAGATTGCACTTTATTTCAGAAATTATGATGAAAAACTGCTTTTCGCCGGTACCAATGAAGTCCACATCACTTCCGGCAATCCGACTCAAGCCAATTTTGACGTTCAGATGTCCTACAACCAGACTTTTGTGAATGCTGTCCGCTCTACAGGAGGCAAAAACGCTTACCGGAATCTGATTATTCAGGCATACAATACCAATATTGACCAGGCAGTAAGTTCCCTGAAAGTATCAAACGATATTGTTCAGAACCGCCTGATGGTGGAAGTGCATTATTACGATCCATGGAACTTCTGTGGAATGGAGAAAGATGAATCCTGGGGCAAATATGCGGCACTTTGGGGTGAGCCATACGAACAATATGCGGTTGGTGCTCTCTCCGGAAGAGCTGCTACATGGGGCAAAGAGGATCATGTAAAAACGCAGTTTGCCAAAATGAAAACTAATTTTGTAGATAAAGGATATCCGGTTATTATGGGTGAATTTTCCGTAGCACGACGAACTACATATACCGGCGATGCCCTGATGCACCATTTGAATTCACGGGCGTATTACCTGAAATTTGTTACCGAACAGGCTAAAAATTATGGTTTGGTCCCTTTTTACTGGGATAATGGTGGAATCGGGAACCTGGCTTTCGGAATATTCGACAGAAAAACGAATCGAATTGCAGATGAGAAGGCGCTCAATGCCCTGATTGAGGGTAGTGTAGCCGGAACTTATCCTTATTAATCTGTTATATTCTAATTTCAATTATCCATTTCACTTTTAGGAAGTTATAAAAATAATCCAACAGATAGAGAATGAAGTCTTCTCTGTCTGTTTTTTGGTTACACTTGCGTAAAATCGCTTTTTGCCTATAGCTCAACGATATTTTAAAATTTCTTATTTTAGTAGGATTTTTTAAGTTATAATTACAAATAACTTAGAGAAACATATCATTAATATTTGTATCTTTGCATCCATCTAATTACTAGCCTTTTAATATATATGGGAAAAATCAAATTACTGCTTCTGCTGTTGTTTTGCTCTTTAACGTCAATTATTTTGGCACAGCAGGTTACCATCTCACCCATTCCTCAAACTATTTCATGGGGCGAAAAAGCATTCGATAACACCACTTCTTTTTATCTTACAGGCAGCCAAACGGCCGATCAGGATGCTGTAAAACTGTTACAGTCAAAGTTAGTATTAAACACTACCGGTGTTGAAATCATCATTGGTGAGAAAGAAGATTCAGCTGTTGCTGAATATATTGCTGAAGTGCCCGATTTCAACGAAGCATACTTTTTAAAAATTGAAACAGGCAGAATAATCATTGTTGGAGCCGATGAATCAGGTACTTTTTACGGAGTACAGTCGCTACTGCAGATTCTTTCATCACCCGAAGTGATGTCTGTAACCATTAAGGACTATCCGAATGTGACCGAAAGAGGAATTATCGAAGGGTATTACGGAAATCCGTATTCCCATCAGGCGCGTAAACGACTTTTCCGTTTTTTTGGAGAAAACAAGATGAACGTGTACATTTATGGCCCAAAAGACGATCCTTATCACGGTTTTGGCACCAAATGGCGCGATCCTTATCCCTCTGCTCAGGCTGCTCAAATGAAAGAATTAATTGATGCAGCTCATCAAAACAAGGTGAACTTTGTGTGGGCCGTTCATCCCGGAAACAATATCAGCTGGACTGATAATAACAGCGACGGAATTGTGGATGATTTTGTAGCTTGTAAAAATAAATTCCAGCTGATGTATGATCTCGGAGTGCGCTCTTTTGCTGTTTTCTTCGACGACATAGGTGGAGTGGGAGCCGACCCCGTTAATCAGGCGAAGATGATGAATTATCTGACCACTGAATTTGTAAATAAGAAAACGGATGTTTCACCATTGCTGCTTTGTCCTACTCAATACAATAAATCATGGTCCAGCGGAACATATCTTTCCATCCTTGGAACTCAAATGGACAAAAGCGTGCGCATTATGTGGACCGGAAACAGTGTGGTGGATATGATCAACAAGAGCGATATGGACTGGATCAATGCTCAAATAAGCCGAAAAGCATACATCTGGCTCAATTATCCGGTTACAGATTATTGTGTGGACCATCTTCTGATGGGTCCTACCTACGGCAATGATCTGAATATTGCGTCGCAGCTTTCAGGCTTCACGGCCAATCCGATGGAATATGCTGAAGCTTCCAAGGTGGCTCTTTACAGCATTGCCGACTATTCGTGGAACATGTCAAAGTACAATTCGAAC
Source organism: Paludibacteraceae bacterium (assembly GCA_018055865.1). Classification (GTDB taxonomy): domain Bacteria; phylum Bacteroidota; class Bacteroidia; order Bacteroidales; family Paludibacteraceae; genus UPXZ01. The sequence goes on from JAGPGR010000008.1 coordinate 2,538, forward strand.
AGCTCATGGCAGAGAGGAATAAAATACCTGATGCCGGATAATTACGATGCTTACAGGGTTTTTTGTGAAAACAACATCGATTTGGGACCAACGGGGCATGGCTTACGGCGAACCGGTGAATCGGCTGCATTCAAAACTGTTTCCGATGCATTTATGACTGATTTTACAGCCGGAAATTACAACGTGGCTCAAATTAATGCGCTTTCAGAGCAATTTCAACGATTTATCAATTCCTCAAATGAACTCTCATCGTCCACCTATAATACTTATTTGATAGAGGAAATAAAACCGTGGATGGATGTGTTTAGTTTGATGGGGAAACGGGGAGAAAAACTGCTGAATATGTATGCTGCCCTCAATTCTGAAGATTCAATAGCTTTTATCAGATACTACCTGGAAGCCGACTCGCTTGAAATCCTTCAGGGAAAAATTCGTTCGAGAGATTTTCCGGGGAGTATAAAGAATCCTTATCCTAAACCTGCCAATGAAGTTGTTGCTCCATTTCTGAAGCAGCTGAAAACTCGTTTGATAAGTAATTACCGGAGTAAATTCGATTACCGGACTGATATTTTTCCTGCCATACTGCTTGAGAGTGGAAATTATTACATCAAATACAATGGAAAATTTCTGACCAACCGAAATGTGAATGCATCGGGCGGAAATCCTGAATTTATGGCCTCCAAAGATACAATCAATCCGCAGCGTCAGGAGTGGACGGTAAGCGTCGACCCGATTACCGAGCGATACAGTATCCGTAATACACAAGACAATCGCTATGTAAATGAATTGGGCAATTTCGGAACAAATCCGTATGAAGCAATATGGCATACATTTAATTTCCATCGTTTCAGTGGAAAATACGCCATACAAAATGCCGGTTCGGCAGGCGATAAATTCTGGCAATCCAACGGAATTCGAATTAGCCTAAGCACAGATAATGTGCTTTCAAACAATAACTTCCTCTTTGAATTTGTTCCCGTTGGGCAAGACTCCGCCAATCATCCTGCCATCAGTTTTGGCGAAACTTACTTCATTAAATTTAACGGGAATTTTCTGACAAATAACGCACCAAACGGTTCGGGTGGAAATCCTACATTCCGGGTATTTAATCCGGCATCAAACGTGAAAACCCAAAAATGGATTTTCACCGAGGATGCTGCTTCAGACAGGATTAAACTGGTAAGTGCTGCGGATAATCGCTATATAAATGAATTAGGAGCATTCGGAACGAATCAGTATTATCCGGCCTGGAATTCATATTTGATAACCGAAATGGGTGGAAAATTCGCTATCAGAAATGCCGGAGATGCCGGAAATAAGTATTGGAAAGCCGGAACCCGAATAGAAGCAGGTGATACAGGTTTGTCTGACAGCTATATTTTTGAGATTGTATCAGATAAAGTGAGTACTTCAGAAAAAAAAAGGTTTTTTCAGGCGAATTTTCTGTAACTCTAAATAATGAATACTTTCAGGTTCTCGGTGGCGAAATGAAATCCATGCAACTAACTAATATCCATGGAGTTATAATTGAGTCGGTGGGCAATTCCAATGTGATAAATGCGAGCAATCTGGCAAAAGGAATTTATATTCTTTCTGTAGTTTCCAGGAATGGAACAACAGATACTATCAAATTGTTAAAACCATAAGTTTTTTAATTTTCCACAATATTTTTTAGAAAAATTAGAATAAAAAAAAGAATATGAAGAATTACTTTAATACAGCTAAAATCGGTTTTTTAACCGGATTAATATTGCTGACTTCGACGTTAGTTAACGCTGAAGAAATGCTGAGCGGATTCAGGTATGCCAACGAGCAGGCACCCTCCGGCAAAGAGTGGGAATCGCCTGAAAATCTGGCGCTGAATAAAGAGCAACCGCGGGCTTATTTTTTTTCGTTTCAGGATACAGAAAGTGCCCGTAAAGTTCTCCCCGAAAATTCCACCTACTGGCAATCGCTTAACGGAACCTGGAAGTTCAGCTGGGCAAAACATCCCGACGAACGTCCCGTGGACTTTTACAAACCGGAATACAACGTGAGTGGATGGGAAAATATTCCTGTACCCGTAAGCTGGAATATCCATGGTATACAAAAAGATGGTTCGCTGAAATACGGTGTACCTATTTATGTGAATCAGCCGGTAATTTTCCAGCACAGAGTTGCCGTGGATGACTGGCGCGGAGGTGTGATGCGCACACCACCAACAAATTGGACAACTTACAAATACCGCAATGAAGTTGGTTCGTTTCGTCGTGATTTTACCGTTCCGCAAGAGTGGGACGGTCGTCGGGTTTTCCTGAGCTTCGACGGAGTGGACAGCTTTTTCTACCTTTGGATAAACGGTCAGTACGTAGGTTTCTCCAAAAACTCACGCAATGCAGCCCGTTTTGACATTACCAACTACCTGCAAAAAGGCAACAATACGATAGCCGTAGAAGTTTATCGCAGCAGTGATGCCTCGTTTCTCGAAGCTCAGGACATGTTCCGTTTGCCGGGAATATTCCGAACAGTTGCCATTTATTCCACTCCGAAAACTCATATTCGTGACATTCAGGTAATTCCGACATATAAATCAGGAAATGGTCAGTTGGACGTGACTGTGAATCTGCGCAATCTTGATAAGAAAAAAATAAATATCAGTCAATATCAGGTGAAATATTCACTTTATGAAAACGAACTCTATTCCGACGAAAACAAATATGTAACGGGTTATGAAATGGCTTTATTGCCCACAAAAGAAAAATTGCAAATCAATCCCGGAAAAACTTACGTAGGAAAGAAACAGGAATTGAAATTTGAAAACATAAAACCCTGGTCGGCAGAAACGCCCAATCGCTACACGATGGTGGTGGAACTGAAAGACAGGAAAGGAAAAACTGTTGAAACTGTCTCCACTTATGTAGGTTTCCGCTCAGTAGAAATCAGAAATACCAAAGCTGAAGATGATGAATTTGGATTGGCGGGAAGGTATTATTACATCAATGATATGCCTGTGAAACTGAAAGGTGTGAACCGTCACGAAACCAATCCTTCGACCGGGAAAGTGATTTCGCGCAAACAAATGGAAGAAGAAATTATGCTGATGAAACGGGCAAATATCAACCATGTTAGAAATTCTCACTATCCCGATGATCCTTATTGGTACTACCTTTGCGATAAATTTGGTATTTATCTGGAAGACGAAGCTAACATCGAATCGCACCAGTATTATTACGGAGCAGCTTCACTCTCGCACCCCGTAGAGTGGAAAGATGCACACGTGGCTCGCGTGATGGAAATGGTTCACAGCACCATCAACAATCCTTCGGTGGTAATCTGGTCGCTCGGTAATGAAGCCGGACCCGGCAAAAACTTTGTGTCGGCTTACGATGCGCTCAAAAAAGTGGATACATCCCGCCCTGTTCAGTACGAGCGTAATAACGACATTGTAGATATGGGCTCTAATCAATATCCGTCGATAGCCTGGATGCAGGGTGCAGTAAAAGGGAATTACAACATCAAGTATCCATTCCATGTGTCGGAATATGCACACTCCATGGGAAATGCTTGCGGAAATCTGGCTGATTACTGGGAGGCCATTGAGAGCACCAATTTCTTTATGGGTGGTGCCATTTGGGACTGGATTGACCAATCGATTTACAATTACGACTCCAAAACCGGAACCAAATACCTGGCTTATGGTGGTGACTTTGGCGATACACCCAACGACGGACAATTCGTGATGAACGGTGTTATCTTTGCTGATATGGAACCAAAACCGCAGTATTACGAAGTGAAAAAAGTGTATCAGCACATCGGTGTAAAAGCGGTGGACGTGGAAAAAGCCGAATACGAAATTTTTAATAAATATTATTTCAAAAATCTGAACGATTATGAAGTGAAATGGTCGATTTGGGAAGATGGAAAAGAATTGCAGGGCGGAAGAATGGATGCCGGTAAGGTATTGGCACGTCAGAAAGTGAAAGTGAAAGTGCCTTATGATTTTAACGGACTAAGAAAAGATGCCGAGCATTTTGTAAAATTTCAGTTCGTACTGAAAAACGATAAACCATGGGCTAAAAAGGGATACGTGCAGGCTGAAGAACAATTTCTGCTGAAACCGGCTGTACGTCCTTCGGTGGCCGGAGTGGTCGCACTGATGACATTCAACGAAAAAATAACATGGACTGAAGATAAACAGAATAAGTTGATAGAGGTGAAGGGCGATGGTTTTACCGTTAATTTTGATGCTTCAACGGGTACTATTTTCAATCTTTCATACGGAAACGAAACTGTAATCTCCGACGGTAACGGACCAAAAATAAATGCAATAAGAGCATTCGTAAATAATGACAACTGGTTTTATTCCTCCTGGTTTGAAAACGGATTACATAATTTGAAACATAAAGTTCAGACCAGTAGAATCAATTATAATCCTGACGGAAGTATAACAGTTGCATTCATGGTTGAATCACAGGCGCCAAACGGAGCAAAAATTCTGGGAGGAACTGATTCAGGCAGAAACAGCATCGTAGAACTGACTGACAGACCTTTTGGAAGTGACGATTTCAAATTCATTTCCAATCAGATTTTTACTGTGTATACCGATGGTTCGGTTGAAATGCAATCGAGCATCACTTCCAATCGCCCCAAAATTACACTTCCGCGTTTGGGATATATGATGAAAATACCGCAAAAATTCAGTGATTTCACTTATTATGGCCGTGGACCGACAGACAACTATGCAGACCGGAAAAGCGGACAGTTCATAGAGCAATTCAGCAGCACACCGAATGATGAATTTGTCAGTTTCCCAAAACCGCAGGATATGGCAAATCATGAAGATGTTCGTTGGGCTGCGTTGACCGATAAAGCCGGTAAAGGTGTTGTTTTTGTGGCTCAAAATTCAATGTCGGTAACAGCATTGCCTTACAAACCGATTGATTTGACTCTGGCCGCGCATTCTTACCAATTACCTGTTGCCGGAGATACCTATCTTATGCTCGACTTGGCTGTGACCGGTTTGGGTGGAAATAGCTGCGGACAAGGACCACCCCTCGAAAAAGATCGCGTTTTTGCCGACCAGCACGATTTTGGTTTTATTATTCGTCCCTCCAACGGGAATTTGGCACATACAGCCAATGTTTCTACGGCTGGCGAAGTGCCTATTTCTATTGTAAGAAACAGTAAAGGGCAAGTGGAAATTTCGGCAAGCCGTAACAAGCAAGATATTTTATACACCCTGAATAACGGTAAACCATCGCCGTATTTTATGCCTGTTCAGTTTCAAAACGGCGGAGTAATTTCGGCCTGGTTCAAAAGCAATCCGAAGGCAATTACGACAATGAAATTCGATAAAATAGAAACCGCTCAGATAGAAGTTGTTTCTGCCAGCAGCGAGGAATCAGGTGAAGGAAATGCCGAAAACCTGGTAGATGGAGACGTAAATTCCATTTGGCATACCATGTATTCGGTTACAGTGGCCAAGCATCCGCATTGGGTGGATTTTGACATGAGTGAGGTCAAAACGCTGAAAGGTTTCAACTATGTGCCACGACAGAATGGCACGAATGGAAATGTGAAAGACTATACACTTCAGGTAAGCACCGATGGTAAATCGTGGTCTGAACCTGTTGCCAAAGGACAATTCGATAAATCGGGAAGCGATAAGAAAGTGATACTCGATAAACCCATAAAAGCCCGCTACGTGCGTTTCACGGCATTGAGCGAGGTGAACGGACAGGATTTTGCGAGTGGTGCAGAATTCGGAGTGATAGCAGAATAATCTTTCGGAGAGTCTGAAGAAAAAAAACAGGAAAGGGTTTACCGTCGGGTGGCCTTTCCTGTTTTTATAATCAGAGTAAAATTCTTTCGTGTATTAGCTTTGTCCGAACGATCCGCCTATGATGTCGAGCAGCTCGTTGGTAATGGCTTGCTGGCGTGATTTGTTGTATTGCAGGTTGAGCTCCTGAAGCAGGTCATCAGCATTGTCAGTAGCTATTTGCATAGCAATGGTTCGCGCAGCATGCTCCGAAGCAATGGAGTCCAGAAGGGCCGTGTATAGTTTCAAACGAAGCACTTTAGGGATTAGATCGTTCATGATTGTTGCTCTGTCCGGCTCTACGATGTAGTTCAGCTGTGTCCCGATCTGATCTTCATAGTTAGCTTCGAGGGTAATAGGAAGCATGGTTTCATCCATGAGTACCTGCGAACTTTTGCTGTTGAAATGATGATAAATCAGCTCCACTTTGTCCACTTCACCGTTTCTGAACAATTCCATTACACGCTTGGCCAGCAATTGGGCTGCAGAATAGGTAGGTTTGTCGGCCATTTCATCGAAATTATCGATCGGAAATCCCATTTTCTTCACTACTCTGCTTATTTTTTTTCCTATCGGAAAAATCAGGATATTCTCGTGGGCAAGATGAGAGTATTTTTCAAGCGTGGAAGTCAATCTTTTTGCTACGCTGGAATTGAAGCTCCCACAAAGGCTTGAGTTGGAAGAGAATGCAATAATAGCCACCCGACGTATTTCCCTGTTTTCAGCATAGATAGAAGAATTATCTTCTTCAGCGCTCAGGAAATTGCTCAGAATTCGATTTAATTTTTGCTCGTAAGGATAAAAACTTTCGATCTGTTTCTGTGCTTTACGTAATTTGGAAGACGAGACCATTTTCATCGCCGATGTGATTTTCTGCGTTGATTTGACGGACTGTATTCTCGATTTTATTTCCTTTAATGAAGCCATTTTTTAGACTGTTAGACTGTTAGAGCCCGGATAAGTTAGAGCCAAAAAAAAGATCAAAGAATAAAAATTAAATGAAATTTGACTCGTAATTGAATAAACTCAAAACTCAGAACTCAGAATTCAGAACTCAGAACTCAGAATTCAGAACTCAAAACTCAGAACTCAAAACTCAGAACTCTTTTACTATTGACTTTTTTCTATAAACTATAAACGTTGTTTTATATTCTTCTTGTCACTTCTTCAGCCACTTTTTCCAAAGCAGATGTTACAGAATCGTCAATTACACCTTTTTTAATAACATCGAGCACATCTTCCTGATGTGTCAGCTCGAGTGTGCTTAAAAATTCCTGTTCAAATTCGTTAACTTTATTTAGCGGAACTTTAGAAAGCAATCCATGGGTTCCACAGTAAAGTACTGCCACTTGTTTTTCCACTGCCATCGGCTTGTGGAGTGGTTGAACCAGTAATTTTGTATTTTTCTGCCCCTTGTCAATGGTCATGGCCGTAACAGGGTCCATGTCGCCGCCAAACTTGGTAAATGCTTCAAGCTCACGGTATTGTGCCTGATCAATTTTTAGTGTACCGGCAACTTTTTTCATGGCTTTTATTTGAGCATTACCTCCCACACGCGATACTGAAATACCTACGTTTACAGCAGGGCGGTTTCCCTGATTGAACAAATCAGTATCCAAAAATATCTGACCATCGGTAATGGAAATTACGTTGGTGGGAATATAGGCCGAAACATCACCAGCCTGTGTTTCAATCATGGGCAATGCTGTAAGCGAACCGCCGCCTTTCACTTTTCCTTTCAGACTTTCGGGCAGGTCGTTCATCTGTTTTGCCACTTCCTCTTGATTGATGATTTTGGCAGCTCGTTCGAGCAGGCGTGAATGCAGATAGAAAATATCACCCGGATAAGCTTCGCGCCCGGATGGACGACGAAGAATAAGCGATACTTCGCGGTAAGCAACTGCCTGTTTGGATAAATCGTCGTAAATTACCAGCGCATGACGACCTGTATCGCGGAAGTATTCACCTATTGCAGCTCCGGCAAATGGAGCATAATATTGAAGTGCAGCCGGATCTGAGGCATTAGCAGCCACTACTATGGTGTATTCCATGGCGTTGTGCTCTTTCAGAGTGTTCACAATTGAAGCAACAGTGGAACCTTTTTGTCCGATAGCTACATAAATACAGTAAACCGGATCGCCTTCGTCGAAGTTGCGGCGCTGATTGATAATTGTGTCCACAGCTATACTTGTTTTACCGGTTTGGCGGTCGCCGATGATAAGTTCGCGTTGTCCGCGTCCGATGGGTATCATCGCATCAATAGCTTTCAGACCTGTTTGCAGTGGCTGATGTACAGGCTGACGATAAATAACGCCAGGGGCTTTACGTTCCAGAGGCATTTCAAGCAGTTCGCCCGAAACTTTTCCTTTACCATCAATACTTTCTCCAAGCGGATTGATAACCCGTCCGAGCATACCTTCACCAACGAAAATTGAAGCTACACGTTTTGTACGCTTTACACTGAAACCCTCCTTTATTTCACTTGAAGGACCGAGTAGCACTGCTCCCACGTTATCTTCTTCCAGGTTCATAACGATTGCTTGAATGCCATTGTCAAATTCAAGTAATTCATTGGCTTCGGCATTGCGCAATCCGTATATGCGAACCACACCATCGCTTACCTGCAATACGGTACCTATTTCGTCAAATTTAACGCCGGTGTCAATTCCTTCGAGCTGCAGTCGCAACACTTCTGACACTTCGCTAACTTTTATTTTATTATCAGACATCTGTAATTATTTACGATTTGTTATTTACAATAGTTGGTTGAATATTTCGCATCAAAGATCAAACAATCCTTCGATTTCGCTCAATATATTCGTTTCTTATGCGTGTGAGCTGTCCTGAAAGGCTTGCATCCCAGCGCACGTCTTCCACTTCGAGCATGAAACCGCCTAAAATAGCGGAGTCCACCACTTTCTCAAGTTCAAGTGTACCGCCTACTTTGTCAGTTACCAACGAAATTAAACGTTCTTCAGTAGCTTTATCCACTTCGGATGCAGTTGTGAGTTTGCCGTAACGAATATTTTTGTGTTTTCGATACAAGTCAATGAACTTCAACATGATGAAATGGACTTGTTCCTCACGTCCGTTTTTCAACAGTAAGTCGGTGAATTGTTCGAATGTTTTGCTGGTTTCACCACCGGCTGCGTTGAGTATCAACTGACGTTTTTCCTTCAGTGGCAATACCGGATTGTCAAGCACAAGCCGCAATTCGCCCATCTTCATAAACATGAGTGTCAGCATTTTGGCTTCACCATACACTTTTTCCACCGATTTTGTTTCAACTGCAAAATCGTATAAAGCGGTGGCATATCGGGCCGATACTAATCCTGTATTCATAATTTGTTATTCTGTAATCTTGTTGGTAAGAAAACGGGCACACAAGAAATTTATTTAATTCATCTATATAAAAATTTGACATTGGGATTTTTCCTTATTCCCAATATTCGGATTGACGAATCAACGAATCAGTAATTTAACTAATCTACTAATCTACGATTTTGAAATATTGATTTCGTCGAGCAGACGGTCTATCATATTCATTTGTTCGTTTTTCTTATCCAGATTTTTTCGCAGCACTTTTTCAGATATATCAACTGAAAGCGAAGCCACTTCACGCCGGATTTGACGAATGGCATCTTCTTTCTCCAGTTCAATCTGCTCACGGGCGTTCTCCATAATTTTGGCAGCTTCTTCGGCAGCTTTATCTTTGGCCCCGTTTACTATCATGTCGCGCGATTTGGCTGCTTCAGCCAGTATTCTGGATTGTTCCTTGCGTGCTTCATCCACAATTGCCTGACCATCGGCCTTTACTGTGGCCAATTCTTCACGCGCCTGCCTGGCAGCCAGCAGCGAATCGTCGATGTACTTATTCCTCTCGTTTACGCCTTTCAGTATGGCCGGCCAGGCAAATCTGGCCAGAATATAAAAGACAATCAGAAACGGAATAAGCATCCAGAAGATAAGCCCAACTTCAGGAGTGAAAAGTTCCATGTGTTATTTGATAAAAATGGCTAATGCACAAACAATAACTGCAAGGAATGCAACCCCCTCGATAAGTGCTGCAATTACGATCATGTTTGAACGAATATCTCCGGCAGCTTCCGGCTGACGTGAAATGGCGTCCATAGCTTGTCCGCCGATTCTGCCAATGCCCAATCCTGCGCCAATTACTGCAATACCTGCGCCTAATGCTCCGCCAAAATTTGCTAAACCGGCTGAAGCGGCAATTTGTAATAAAATGGTAAGTAACATAAATTCTTTCTTTTAATTGTTTAATATATTTTTTGTAACTAAAATTATTTCACTTTACGGTTCTATGGATTCATGAGGTTTGTGAGTGTGATGTTCGGCTCGTGCCATTCCGATAAATATAGACGAAAGCATGGTGAAAACATATGCCTGGATGAATGAAACCAGCACATCGAGCAGCAACATGAAGATGGAGAAGGCAATAGATATGACCGAAACACCGGCTGCCACACCGATTCCCATCATGACTGTAAAAATAAAGATCAATCCCATAAGTACCAGCACTATCATGTGCCCGGCCAGCATGTTGGCAAAAAGACGAATCATCAATGCAAATGGTTTGGTCAGAATACCGATTATTTCGATAAATTGCATGAGCGGAAAAACCGGTGTTTTCAGAAAGACGGGCACATCAGGCCAAAAAATTTCTTTCCAGTATTCTTTGTTTCCAAAAAAGTTGGTAGCAATAAATGTGAGCATAGCCAACACGAATGTAACGGCAATATTGCCTGTCACGTTGGCACCTCCCGGAAATAAAGGAATCAGTCCCAGCATATTATTAAAGAAAATAAAATAAAAAACCGTAAGCAGATAAGGGGCAAATCGCTTGTAATCGTTTGGGATACTGGGTTTTATTATGTCATCGTGCACACTCATGGTAAGTTGCTCTATGGCTCCTGCAAATCCTTTCATGGACCGAAGCGGATTTTTTTTGTACTGAGAAGTGATACTGAGCAGAATGATAATCAGAAAAATGCTCGCCAACAGGATAGAAGCCGCATTTTTGGTCAGTGATAAATCAAGAGGCCGAATGATTTGCCCTGCTGCATTTTTGGTTACAATTTTTCCCTTGTAAGGATCGGTCGGAGAGATGTAATAACCATTGTGCTCGTGACCGTGTTTTAATTTTGATGAAGAAAATGCGTTCCACCCTTTTTCACCTTTTACAATGATTAGCAATGGGATAGAGATGTGTTTTTCGCCGACTGTCAACAAGTGCCATTCATAGGAATCCAGCACATGAGAAAATATCATTTCTTTGATATCGAACGATTTTTCTTTTTCACCCTCGTTGCCCGATGCTGAAATCGTGCTCACATGCATCACAAGAAGGAATGTAAGCAGCAGAAATGAAAATCGTTTTAAATAAAAGGGCATAATGTTAATTCTTTTTGTTTAATGTCAGCAAAATTCTGGTCTCAAAAACTGAAAAAACACTGTCGTACACTACGTAAGCTACAGCAAGCGGCAGAATGTGTTCTCTGTCTATCAATATATTGATTACCAGTACAATAATAACTATTCCAACCAGGATTACTCTGATACCCAAAATGCTTGCTATTGAAAGTTCTTTGTTTTCCTTCAGGTGTTTTCCGGCATAAAGTGCCAACACCAACGTCAGTAAAAGAAAGAATACCGGTATGCCTATAAAATATTTGGGCGTAAAACTGAATCCTGTTAAATAAAATATCACGTACGCAATAATGGTCAATACTACGATGCTTCCTGCAAGATTTCGGATCAACCGCATCGGTTTATTCATACGTAACACCCTCTACAGCAATTGATATCACGTTCTTGCTTACCTCTACAAATCCATCTTCTATTGTTAAGTGACTATCCACATCTTTCACCCGATAGGTAATAATTCCTTTGGTCAGACTTGAAATGATAGGTGCGTGATTCTTTAGGATTGTGAAGCGTCCGCTCGTTCCGGGAACGGTGACCAAACTTACTTCTCCTGAAAAAACAAGTTGTTCCGGTGTTACAATTTCAAGTTTCATAAGGGGTTATTTTTTCGCCTGTTCCAGCAATTTCTTTCCTTTTTCTATCGCTTCGTCTATCACTCCTACGTTGAGGAATGCCATTTCGGGATATTCGTCCAGTTCACCATCCAGTATCATCTTGAATCCGCGGATTGTTTCTTCAATCGGCACCATTACTCCGGGTACTCCGGTAAATTGTGCTGCCATATAAAACGGTTGTGATAAGAATCGTTGTACTTTTCGGGCACGGTTTACGGTTATTTTGTCCTCATCCGAAAGCTCTTCCATACCCAGAATGGAAATGATATCCTGCAATTCCTTGTTACGCTGCAGAATTTGTTTTACCCGCTGCGTTGTATTATAATGGTCTTCACCAATGACTTCGGGGTTCAGAATGCGCGAAGTGGAATCCAGTGGATCCACGGCCGGAAAAATACCCAATTCGGCTATTTTACGGCTCAAAACCGTAGTTGCATCCAGGTGTGAGAAAGTGGTAGCAGGAGCCGGGTCAGTCAGGTCATCGGCGGGCACATACACAGCCTGAACCGAAGTAATTGAACCGTATTTAGTGGATGTAATCCGTTCCTGCATGGTTCCCATCTCGGTGGATAGAGTAGGTTGGTAGCCTACAGCCGAAGGCATACGCCCCAGCAGTGCCGAAACTTCGGATCCGGCCTGCGTAAAACGAAATATATTGTCAATAAAGAACAGAATGTCGTTCCCTTTTTTGTTTTCGCCAACACCATCGCGGAATGATTCGGCCACAGTAAGCCCTGAAAGTGCCACTGAAGATCGGGCTCCGGGAGGTTCGTTCATCTGGCCGAATACGAGCGTTGCCTGAGATTTTTCCACCTCATCATAATCCACTTTGGATAAATCCCAGTTTCCTTCTTCCATGCTCTTTTTAAACTCTTCGCCATACCGGATTACACCCGATTCAATCATTTCGCGCAACAGGTCGTTACCTTCGCGGGTACGTTCGCCTACTCCGGCAAATACGGAAAAACCGCTGTGTCCTTTTGCAATGTTGTTGATTAATTCCTGGATAAGTACAGTCTTGCCAACTCCGGCTCCGCCGAAAAGACCGATTTTACCCCCCTTGGCATAAGGTTCTATCAGATCAATTACTTTTATGCCGGTAAATAATACTTCGGTAGTAGTGGAAAGATCTTCAAACTTGGGAGGTTCACGGTGAATGGGGTAGGCGCCTTCACGATTCAGCGGTTTCATACCGTCAATGGATTCTCCGATTACATTCATCAGGCGTCCTTTCACCTGATCGCCCACAGGCATTGTTATTGAAGTTCCGAATGTTTTCACGGCAAGTCCGCGCCGCAGACCGTCTGTAGAATCCATGGCCACCGTCCGAACTGTATTTTCACCAATGTGCTGCTGAACTTCTACCACCAGCTGGCGTCCGTCGCCGCGGTCAATAAAAAGGGCATCGTGAATAGCCGGCAGCTTAATTTCATCTGTTTTTTTCAATTCAAAAAACACGTCCACTACCGGACCGATAATTTGCGAAATACGACCTAATACTACTTCTGACATAATTTTTCAGGTATTTTATTTTTTTGGACTTACAAACATACAAAAAAATATTATTAGTCCAACTTTTTATTTGAAGTCATCTTGACTTTTTTGACTTTTTTAAGATTTAAATACTAAAATAAAGAAGGGAGCGTTATTTATGTAGTTCTCACATTACATAATTCCCGATCCCTTCAATGATGTACCAAGTACTCGACAAAGATACCATTAATTCAGAAATTATACCATATTTACCTAAAGCCAAGCGTGGTTTTAACACAAAAAGCAATATGGTTGAGATTGTAAATTGCATATTATACAAGTTGAAAACAGGTTGTCAATGGCATATGCTTCCAGTCAAAAGCCTGTTTTCAGAAATTGTATTAAGCTATAAAACCGTTTTCGGTCATTTTCGCAAGTGGTGTAAATCTGGTATTTGGCAACAAATATGGATACATCTGTTGGAAAAATACAAATCACATTTGGATATGTCCAGTGTTGATTTAGATGGTAGTCATACTCCAGCTTTGCGTGGCGGTTCACAAGTTGCTTATCAGGGCAGAAAGAAAAAGAAAACCACTAATGCGCTTTTTCTAACAGACAGACAAGGATTACCTTTGGCTATGTCTGAACCCATTGCTGGTAATCATAATGATATATACCAAATCGATATAAACTTTAAGGGAATGCTTGATACGCTTATCAAAGCAAAAATCAGAATTAAAGGTCTTTTTATGAACGCTGATGCCGGTTTCGACAGTAAAGAACTGCGGGAGTTATGTGACAAACTGGAGATTATACCCAATATCGCAATCAATAATCGAAACGGCAAAAGCAATAATGACACAAAAATCTTAGATGATTTACTCTATGCAGAACGATACAGTATTGAAAGAACGAATGCCTGGATAGATAGCTTCAGAACAT
>JAGPGR010000163.1 GCA_018055865.1 Paludibacteraceae bacterium
GTCATCGCGAAATCCTCTTTCGCGAAAATAACCCAGCCCGATAGCTTTGCCATCCACGTGATGGTGTAAAATGTTGGTAAAATATTTCTGTGCATAATCGTTGACCAGAAGCATGCTTTCACGGTCATTCCGGGCAGCTTCTTCTTCGGGAGTCATTTCTTTCTCTACCACATCGATGTGGTATTTCCGGGCCAGGTGTTTCAGAGCTTCCACGTATGAAAGCTGTTCGTGTTCCATGATGAAATGTACGGAATTGCCGCCCTTGCCACAGCCGAAACATTTGAAAATGCCCTTGGCGGGCGATACGGTGAACGATGGTGTCTTTTCGTTGTGAAACGGACACAGACCAAGCATATTCACACCCCGCTTGCGGAGCGTAACATAATCGCCCACCACATCTTCGATGTGCGCAGCTTCATTTATCCGGTCTATAGTAAGTTGGTCTATCATAAGCCTCATCTCAACCCTCTCCACAGGAGAGGGGGGGTAGTCAATCAAAAAATTATTTTTTCAGGATTCCGTTTGCAACACTCTCATCTATCAAATTTTTGGCAAATTTCCAAAGTTCCTCTGATCCCTCCTTTATCACCTGCTTTTTCTCAATCACTTTATCATAATTTACATCAAATTCGCGCCAGGTTCCGCCGTTGTTGGATGCGTTTTGGAGCAATGGTTCCAGGCGGTCGAGTGAACGTGCAAACTTACTTTCAGGCGTTTTCATCTCTTCAAATTCGAGCCACAAATGCAAAAGTTCTTCGGCTTGTTTTTCGGGTAAAATCCCAAAAATCCGTTTAGCGGCTTTCAGCTCTTCGTTAAAGTTATTGTGGCTTTTTGACGTGTCATACACAAACACATCGCCGCTGTCAATTTCCACAATATCGTGAATCAGCACCATTTTCATTACTTTTGCCAGGTCAACCGACTCATTGGAATGCCCGGCAAGAACAATTGCCATGACTGCTAAGTGCCAGCTGTGCTCGGCATCATTCTCCGGCCGGTCGCTGTTAATCAGCTTCGTTTTTCGGAAAATGTATTTAAGTTTATCAATTTCCCGGATAAATTCGATTTGGCTGAGTAAATGGTCCATTTTTTATCTATAATGTGAGATCTGTTGTCTGATGTTTATTCAATCACATCTTTCACTTCCCGGAACGCCCTTTCCAGTTTCAGCATTTCTTCGGCCATAAACCGATAAAAATCCATCCACTGAATACGGCGATGTATGTCAAGTCCGGTTTTCTGGCTGTAAATGCGGCACACTTCGTTGCCGGTTTCGAGTCGGAATGCAAAATCCCAGATCAGCCCTACGGGAAATTCATCTTCCATCAGCACTTTGTAGCGCTCAAACTGCTCGAATTTCGACAGTCGGGCCGTTTCGTCAGAGAAATTGATTTCGAGAATGACAAAAGCGCCTTCGCGTGTAGCATCAAATTTCAATTCCACCCCCTTCATTTTGGTATTGTAGAGCAAAAATTTACTTTTTCGCTTACCCAAAACCGGATGATTGGCACAGAAAAAACCAAATCCTTCCCAAAATTCTTTTTTCAGCAATTTAATTTCGTCACGGGTGTACATTTTTTTCAGGCTTGTTCTTACTTCATGCAAAACTAATCAATAAATTTTTCACCTCAAAAGGAATAAGCCGAAACCTGTAACTAATTTTTGTAAGATTTCAGATGGAAAGAATGAACAGGCCATGCTAAGATTTGTTTTATTTTTCAGTGGTTCAATATTCTTATTAAAGGGAAAAAATGTATCTTTGTACTTTATAAACCATTCTGTCATCAATAAGTGAAAAAGACAGCATGATATTTTTATGTTAAAACAACAATTACAGCAAAAGCTTCAGCAAAAACTTTCGCCGGCACAGATTCAGGTAATCAAAATGCTGGAAATTCCTACTCTTGAGCTGGAGGAGCGCATTCGCCAGGAAATAGAAGAAAATCCGGTTTTGGAGGAAGGTCCCGAAACCTCGGAACTCAACGATGAGGAGGATGTAAATCAGGGAGATGAAAACGATTCGAACGATGATTTTGACCTGAATGAATACATGCCCGACGATGATATACCTGATTATAAATTGGTTGCAAATAATACCTCGCGCGATGACAGACACGATGACATCCCTTTTTCGGCCGGATTTACATTTCACGAGTTTCTGGCCGACCAGGTAGGTCTGCTGCACCTCAATGAACATGAGCGGAAATTGGTTGAATATATCATTGGCAATATTGACGAAGAGGGATATCTTCGCCGTGATGCAGAATCGATGGTCGATGACATCGTATTTCAAGCCGGCATAGAGACAACAGATGCTGAAATGAAACGTCTTATCAAACTCGTTCATCAATTTGATCCGGCGGGAGTAGGAGCCGCTAATCTGCAGGAATGCCTTCAGCTCCAGCTTGAAAGAAGAGAGCCAACCGAAACGGTAAAGAATGCACGAAGGATAGTTCTGGATTTTTTTGAGGAATTTTCAAAAAAACATTACGATAAAATTATTCGCTCCATGAATCTGACAGAGGAAAGTCTGAAGGATTCACTGGCAGAAATCACCCGCCTTAATCCCAAACCCGGCAATGCATGGGGCGGCAATGTGTTGGAAAAATCATTCTCAACCATTGTTCCCGATTTTATCATCGAAAATGATAACGGAGTACTCACCGTTCAGCTCAACAACTCCAATGTACCCGAATTGCGGATTAACAGCACCTACAACGAGATGTTTGAAGATTACTCCAACAATAAATCCAATCAGACCCGCGAAATGAAAGATGCTGTGATGTTTGTTAAGCAAAAAATCGATGCTGCCCGGTGGTTTATCAATGCCATCAAACAGCGCCAGCAAACACTGCTTACCACGATGACAGCCATTATCGATTTTCAGCACGATTTCTTTATCGAAGGCGACGAAACATTTCTTAAACCAATGGTGCTGAAAGATATAGCCGATGTGACCGGATACGATATTTCTACTATCTCGCGGGTAAGCAACAGCAAATATGTTCAAACCGAATTCGGAATTTTTCCGGTCAAATATTTTTTCTCCGAATCCATGACTAACGATTCGGGCGAGGAAATATCCACCAGAGAGATAAAAAAAATCATGCAGGAATGCATTGAAGACGAAGACAAGCGCAACCCACTCAACGACGACCGCCTTGTAGATGTGTTGAAAGAGAAAGGTTATCTGATAGCCCGACGAACAGTGGCCAAGTATCGGGAGCAACTCAATATCCCGGTTGCCCGCTTGCGCAAAGAAATATAATTTTTTGATATAAGGATTTGCGTTATATCGTGCATGTTTTCAGTCATTATTGACTCAAAAACATAAATCGACTCGGAAATTTCTGACAAAAAAATAACGGTGCTGCCAAAAATTCACTAAAAAAATACCCACAGGGGAAACAAACATAAGACAGATGAAAACATTCTTAAAGATAATTACCTATATATTTCAACCGCTATTGATGGCTACATTCGGGATGATATTGTTAATGCAACTTCCTTTATTTCAGCTTTTTCCTACTTCATACAGAATTTTTGCCATTTTAGGAACTGTGCTTTTCACATGTATTTTACCTGTTTTACCAATCATTTTTATGATGAAAAACAGACAGATCAGCGATGTTTTTATTTCCAAACGCGAAGAGCGCACCATGCCGTATTTATTTTCATTGCTGGCTTATATTTTTTGGGTACTTTTCCTCTGGCGAACGCTTCAGTTTCCCATGGAGTTTGTTTTGCTGGCTATTGGTTCTGTTTTATCGGTCGTACTGATGGTTTTTATCAATCTGAAATGGAAAATAAGTGCTCATACAGCCGGAATGGGTGGATTAGTAGGAGGAATTTTCGGAGTGGCTTATGTGGCAGCCATTAATCCGGTCTGGACTATTGTTGCAGCTATTATTATTTCAGGATTGGTGGCTATTTCCAGAATTTTGCTGAAAGCTCACACACTGTCACAAGTAATCGGAGGATTTATTTTAGGCTTTTTATGTGTTTTTATTCCTGCAGCAGCCTATAACATTATATTCAAATAAAAAAACAAGTATTTAGGCATGAACAATCAAATCAGGCTAATAGCCGAACGGCTTCGTGGTTTGCGTGAAGCCCTGGATCTCAGCACAGAAGAATTCGCAGCCAAAATCGGTGTGGATAAAGCCGACTATGAACAACACGAAAGTGGTAACTTTGATATTCCGATGAGTTTGTTGTTTCGGGTAGCTCAGACTTTTGGGATCGATACTACCGAACTGCTTTCGGGTGATACTGCCCGTGCATCCGCATTTTACGTAACCCGCAAAGGTACAGGAATTAGCGTGGAAAGGAGAAGAGCGTACAAATATCAGGCACTTGGAGCCGGTTTTGTGGGCAACAAATCGGAAATTTTTGAAGTTACTGTGGAGCCTAATGATGAAATTATTACGCTTAACTCTCACACGGGTCAGGAGTTCAACTACCTGCTGCAAGGAACCATGCAGCTACACATTGCCGGAAATAATCTGGTGCTTACCGAAGGCGACAGCATCTATTTTGATGCCTCAAAGCCCCATGGAATGAAGGCTTTGAACGGCGAAAAAGTGATCTTTCTGGCAGTAATATTATGAGTTCATCCAATGACTGTTCACCGGTTGATAAAACAAGATCAGTTCTGTTCTCAACAAAATAAAAAGTACAAATGAACACGGACATTGTAAAATTCAACGCAGTAAAAAAATCGTATTATCACACTGCGAAACAAAAAAGTTATCATCGATTTTGATGTTGCTCAAATGTAAGGCGTAGAGGCAAAGAGAATAAATGAAGCAGTTAAAAAACAATCCGGATAAATTTCCGGAAGGATACATTCTTACACTCACCATAAAGGAAAAACCGGGTTTATCGAAAATTTCGATAACCTCAATTTGAAGTTTTTGCCGGTTTTGCCCAAAGCTTTTGCCGGAAAAGGATTATCCTTGCTGGCTACAAT
>JAGPGR010000164.1 GCA_018055865.1 Paludibacteraceae bacterium
ACTTGCCGGACGGGATATGGAAGCTATGGCTATCGGGCTGCGTGAAGCAATGCAATTCGAATACATCGAACACCGGGTGAAGCAGGTTCGTTACCTGGGCGAACGGCTGCGCGATGCAGGAATCCCGATTGTAGAACCGGTGGGCGGCCATGCAGTATTTCTGGATGCACGCCGTTTCTGTCCGCATCTAACTCAGGACCAGTTCCCTGCACAAAGTCTGGCGGCAACGCTCTATCTCTATTCGGGAGTACGCAGCATGGAGCGCGGCATTGTATCGGCCGGACGCGACAAAAAAACCGGTGAAAATCACCTCCCGAAACTCGAAACCGTACGCCTTACCATTCCACGCCGTGTATATACTTACAGGCATATGGATTATGTGGCCAATGCTGTGATTCATTTATACTCCGAAAGAGACCGCATCAAAGGAATGAAATTCGTGTACGAACCCAAACAATTGCGGTTCTTCACAGCCAGATTTGAGGAAATTTGATGGATTATTGGTTTTTTTTGGATTTGTAGAGATGATGCTTGCATCGTCTCTATATTCAATAACACAAGGGGCTGGAGCCCCTTGTTTTGTAGTGAGCAATGATGGTAGTCTGACTACTACAAGGGGGCATGACCCTTTTTTTGTATTGGCAGACTTTTGTTTGGATACTTTATTTGTACAGACAGTACTTGCGCAGTCTATATCGATTTAGTAATGAGATACTTACTGAGGGTAACTCTGTTTTAATCTTTCACACAACGAACATATAGCTGGAGAATATATGGTTCATTGAGTGGAACCATTATCAGAATATTTATTATTTATCCAAAAAGCCTGATTATAATTACCGCCAGTAGATATTGAATTGTTCCAACAGTATGCATAACCGATAATAAAAGTATATACTCAGTTTCGACTCCGATATCCACCGGGAAGTACCGTAAAACCTGATAGGTTGGTTGCTCCTATGTTAGGGCTATTCCAGTTGACTATACCCGATTCTTTAAGCTTTCCACCTGCTTCATCCCATGAAAAAACAAATATTTTCCAACCTTTTTTTCAAACCCAAATTACCATCCGGATTTAAAACAAAAAAAAACATTCCTCAATGATTGAAGAATGTTGTAATGATGTTTTTGAGCCTCTTGTCGGATTCGAACCAACGACCCCGAGATTACAAATCACGTGCTCTGGCCAGCTGAGCTAAAGAGGCAAGTGGGTAAGCCCCCTGCATCGCACCGCTACAACCTTCTACCCTTGCTGCGGTCAAGCCCTGGGGGAGTTCAAAGGGAGCTGGTCGTGCAGGACTTACCCGGGCACAAAAGTAGTATTTTTCGGCGATATGGCAAAATTTTACATATAATTATTTAATAAAATGTCCTTACAGCAGTGTTTTGAGAATTTGCACATGTTTTTATGTGTTTTAATTTTTTATTATCTTTGGATTTTTTCCGAAAAATATAATGAACGAAGCTACCCTACATTTCATCCGTATGCATGAGAATGATGATGTTCATTCGCTAATGCTTCTTGCTTCAAAATATCCTGAGGTAAATATACAGGCGGCCATTAGGCAAATTACCGGTAAGCAAAAAGTAAAGCATAAAATCCCATCTTTTTATAAATGCAACGAACTGCTCTATCCCGTAAAATTATCACTGGAACAATCTTCTTCTGAAATAACGGCCAAACACAAGTCAGCAAGCTGCGAAGGGAAAGTTCTAATTGACTTAACAGGTGGATTCGGAGTGGATTCTTACTTCTTTTCGTTCCATGTTGACAACATCATGTATGTGGAGAAAGATGAAGAACTTTGCGCCCTTGCAAAACATAATTTTCGGGCATTAAACAGAAAAAATATAGAAGTTGTAAACGATTCGGCTGAAAATATTTCAGAAAAAATGGATGATGCAGACTGGATTTACCTGGATCCGGCCCGAAGAACAAAAAGCGGAAATAAAGCGGTGCTTTTCTCCGATTGCGAGCCAAATGTGAAGGAGTTAGCCCCGAAGTTACTTTCGAAAAGCAACCGGGTAATGATCAAACTTTCGCCGATGATAGACCTTACAAGTCTGACATCAGAATTACCTCACATAGCTGAAATACAAATAGTAGCAGTAGAAAATGAATGCAAAGAAGTACTGGTCATTCTTAACAAGTCAATATCGGATGATCTGAAAATAAAAACCACCAATTATCCTTCCTCCGGGAAATCCGAAAATTTTGACTTCCTTATTACGGACGAAAAAAAGGCATCAGTTCAGTTCTCACTTCACCTCAAAAACTACCTGTACGAACCCAACGCAGCCGTAATGAAAAGTGGAGCTTTCAGACTGATAAGCGAACGGTTTGGAATAGATAAGTTGCATACTAACAGCCACTTATATACTTCCGATACGCTGATAGAGCACTTTCCCGGCAGGATTTTCAAAGTCGTGAAAGTGTATGATTTTAGTAAAAATTCGCTGAAAGAATTTCATTCAGACATAAAAAAAGCAAATCTTACGATACGTAATTTTCCGGTTTCCGTAAGTGAATTGCGCAAGAAACTGAAACTAACGGAAGGTGGAGATGTGTACATTTTTGCCACTACGCTGCATGACGAGAAAAAAGTGCTGGTGAAATGTGAGAAATGCCCCCTAACCCACCCTGAGTGAGTTTGGATGGATTAAGGGGCAATTCGTATTCAGTCTTTACCACTTAGCCGAAAAAATCCGCGGATTTACGTTTACAGTCATAAAAGCCCAATCCTGCCATGTCTGGTGGTCTCCACCTTTTACGTAGTCCAAGGTTGGTGTACCAAAAAAGGTAGAATAACCACAGGTGAGTTTTACGTCCTTCATAATGTTGTAATCAAACTGCAGATCGACTTCCGACCCTAAGCCCTTTTTTAGTTTTTCACCGGCATTATACACATCGGTCGGAATGGAAAAATGATGATAAGTCAGTCCAATGGTATATTTAGGTGACGGGCGGAGCGAAGCGCCAACGTATTTATCCCATATTCCCACATTCATGCCGGTACGATACGGAGCATCAACAAATAAATCCATCACGCCGTAATGACCGTGATTTCCGGCGTAAAGCGTATTGAATGCATTGTAAGAGTCATTAGCATCAGGTGAATCTATTTCTTCACCGCTCAGAATGTCGGTTCCGGCAGAGAATTTGAGTTGTTTGATTGCGTCGTATTCAGCTTTCAACGACAGCAAGTAAGCTGCAACATCCTTATCGCTTTTTGTTTTTCCGGTTTGATAGTACACAATTCCGTGCAACCGAAGTTCTTTTACCGGACTGTAAATCAGATTGGTACCCATGGTTTGCAGGTTGGCGAGTTTTGATTGATTTTTCAGTGGATCACCATTTTCCAATCCAACATTAATAAAAATAAAGGATGGAGTAAACGTTTTTACACCGTTGTATTGATAAAAAACAGTTTGCAAAGTCTTGTAAGGAACTCCGTAAGCATAAAAATAAGATCCGCCGCTATTTTTATCAGCATCCTGATTGTAAGCAAGTACAAAATCCAGTTGATGTAAACTGGTCTGATAACCAAATTTCAAGGCATCGTGGGCACGGGCTGCCTGATTCCAATCGGCTACCGAAAGTAGTCTGCCATCGTTATAATGCAGTACTTGTCGACCAAATTTCACAAAAAGTCCGTTGTCATTTTTCAATTGAGCCCAGGCCTCGTTAACTACCGTGTTGCTTTTTCCCGCATTTGAAATCGGATATTCGCCCCAAACGCTTACATTTTGTAAACTCAAACCAGCCGATAGTCCTTCTCTTTGATACTCCATGGATAGTCGGGCACGCTGATTGATAAATGCCGCCGATTTGTCGTCCTCATTGAGCGGAGTTTTATATCCATTCCGGTATTCAGCTCGCGGTCGAAGCTGTAGGTTGACACTGAATTGATTCACTTTTTCTGCTTCCTGGGCTTTAATATTCCATCCGGAAACTGAAATCAAAAATGAAATAAATATGAATAATTTGAACTTCATGATGTATTGTATTTAACTTTTTTTTGCGAACTTCTTACAAAAATAAAACAAATTTCGGTAAATTAAGATACTTTTGACTTTGATAAATGCTTTTTCTGTCTCTGTTTATTCTGAATCAGTGAAAAATTCATTTTTAACTATTTTCATTTCATTAGGTAAAAAGAAAGATATTTCATCAATCATTTCCAACATTCTTCCGGATCGATAACTACTGTTTTTCATAGGTTTGGTTGATTTTATTACTGAATTTATAAATCTATCCTGATTTATTATCCCTTCCATGTATTCGGCTAAGTAATAATAATTTTCGATAATAGGCAAATAATCAGGATGTTCTATCCGGAGTTTTTCTTTCTGAACTAACTTGTATCGTTTGCAAATAGAAATAACTTTATCGTATTTTTCAGCATTTATCAATGCATAAAGATAGGTTGTGCAGTACAAATGCCAACGATGTTCAAAAATCTCTTTACGATAAGTATCAAAATATTGTGATGCATACGAAACAGCTTTATCTATTTGTTTGTTAGCAATATAAGTACGAATATAAAAAGTGGAAAATCCTATTTTATAATAATTATTGTTTGTGTTTTTAAGATCTGGAATAGACTGACGCATAAGTTTCAGAGCCTCAGAGTTTTTTTCTTGCTTAATCAATACTCCGCATAGATTAATCAAATAGAAAAGATAATCACTGTTCTTATTTTGAATCGAGAGATAACCGTATTTCTCGGCATCAGCCAATTCTTTCAGTTTTGAGTGCATCATTGCACGGTTTGCATAGTAGTTTGATAAGATACGTTTGGAATAAAAAAGCGGTGTCTTCAGTAATTCGTCAAGATGTTGATATATAATGGCTTGTTTGTCAAATTCACGATTGTTGTAATAAAAAATAGTAAGCCTAACCACAGCTCTGTAACGGGTATATCCATCCAAATAATTATCGGAAAAAGTATCGGAAAGTAGTTT
>JAGPGR010000165.1 GCA_018055865.1 Paludibacteraceae bacterium
CGATTTCGAATTTGAGGATATAAAATTTATCATTCCACAGCGAGGAGATCGTAAGAAATTACTCGATTTGTCGTTGCAAAATGTGAAACAATTCAAGTTGGACAAACTAAAACAAGCCGAAAAATTAAATCCGGATCAGAAAGCAATCAAACTTTTGAGTGAGATTCAGGAAAAACTGCAACTTGATAAAATTCCGATGACCATAGAAGCGTTTGACAATTCAAACATTTCGGGTTCGGATGCAGTGGCAGCTTGCGTGGTATTCAAAAAAGGAAAGCCATCTAAGAAAGATTACCGAAAATACACAATAAAATCAGTGGAAGGTCCCGATGACTATGCCTCGATGAAAGAAGTGGTAAGAAGAAGATATAGTCGGGTTATCGAAGAAGAAAGCCCGTTGCCCGATTTAATTATTGCGGACGGGGGTCTCGGACAAATGGAGGTAATCCGGCAAGTGGTGGAAGATGAGTTAAACCTGAAAATACCAATAGCCGGACTTGCGAAAAATGAACGTCACAAAACCCGCGAATTGCTCTTTGGTTTTCCTCCAAAAGAAATAGGGTTGAAACCCAACGATACTCTTTTCAAATTACTGGCATTTATTCAGGAAGAAGTTCATCGATTTGCAATCCAATTTCACCGCGATAAAAGAAGCAAAACTCAGACAGCTTCCGAACTTGATAAAATACCCGGAATTGGCGAAAAAACAAAAAAAGAACTAATCAAGCACTTCAAGAGTTTGAAACGAGTTAGATTATCAAATTTAGAAGAACTAACAAAAATTATCGGAACTAACAGAGCATCAATAATTTACAAACATTTTAACCCTGATTTGAATGCCTGAGAATTCAATATTTTATTCTTTTCGAGCAAATTCCCGTAAATATAGAACGGAAAAACAACCAAATCATTAAAATTATTGACACTTTAAAATTAAATGATTATGATGACAATTTTATCAATACGAAGTCTTCACACAATAAAATTTACTGCTAAACAATTCGTTTCTTATTTAAAAAACAACCCTGAAAAAGTGTATTGTTTCAACGGAAAAATGGGTGCCGGAAAAACTACATTTATAAAAGCAATATGTGAAGAGATGGGGGTTAAGGAAACCGTAAACAGTCCGACTTTCTCCATCGTGAATGAGTATGAAGCTGCCGATGGCAGTATAATTTATCATTTCGATTGTTACCGTATTAATAAAATTCAGGAAGCTCTTGACCTGGGAGCAGAAGAATATTTGTACAGCGGAAATTACTGCTTTATAGAATGGTCGGAAAACATTGCCTCACTCCTACCCGACAATACCATGAATGTAGACATCGAAGAAACTGAAGAAGGAATTCGGATGATAGTGATTTCTCCATTAAATTAAAACAGATATGAAACCAAAGAAGAAAAAAATAAACCCCATAAGAGATATCTTAAAGGCAGCAAGGAAAGAAAGTCGTGATGATGAAATAAACGCGCATGGTAAACCGATTAACAAGACTAAGGTAGAAACTTCACCCAAGGTTTATAAACGCAATAAAAAGGTGGATATCGAAGAACAATAACAAACAAACGACAGCCGTTATTCTAAAAAGAGTAACGGCTGTATTTATAAAGATGATTATACTGATTTTTAATCTTCCGATTATTACCAAACAATGGCTCTGCTTTCAGGTGCAACATACATTTTATCAGTGGGCTGGACATTGAAAGCAGTGTACCAACCTTCGATATGAGGTAACGCTGCATTCACGCGCCACTTCCCAAGAGAATGCGGGTCAACTTTAGTACGGCGAAGTATTTCTTCCGGACGAATATTGCCTGCCCACACATTGGCGTATGCAAGAAAAAAACGCTGCTCTGGAGAAAATCCATCTTTATTTTCAAGCGGATTTGACTTAAGCACGTTCTGAAATGCCTGATAAGATACCTGCAACCCTCCCTGATCAGCTATATTTTCACCTAACGTGAACTTTCCGTTGGCTTTTGTTCCTGGTGCCACTTCAATTTTATCGTAAAAATCTGTTAAACCGCTTGCACGTTTATCAAATTTGTCAGCGTCATCTTCGGTCCACCAGTCTTTCAGATTTCCATCTTTATCAAACTGACGTCCCTGATCATCAAATCCATGAGTCATTTCATGACCAATTACCACACCAATTGCTCCATAGTTGAACGCATCATCTGCTTTCATATCGAAGAAAGGATATTGTAAAATTCCTGCAGGAAAACAAATTTCGTTGGTTGAGGGATTGTAATATGCGTTAACAGTTTGTGGTGTCATGAACCATTCATCTTTATCTACGGGATTGCCCACTTTAGCAAACATGTAATCGCTTTGAAATTTGTTAGTACGCTTTATATTAGCCCAATAGCTGTCCTTTTTTATTTCGAGTGATGAATAATCGCGCCATTTATCGGGATAACCCACTTTTACATGGAAAGTATTCAATTTTTCCATTGCTTTTAATTTGGTGCTATCGCCCATCCATTCGAGATTCTGAATACGTTGACCTAAAGCAGTCTGAAGGTTTTTCACCAACTGAACCATACGATCTTTAGCTTCTGCCGGAAAATATTTTTTCACATACATCTGCCCTACTGCTTCGCCCAGTGAGCCGTCAACTGTACTTACAGCTCGCTTCCAGCGTGGTTGTTGTTCGGTTTTGCCGGAAACAACCTTTCCATAAAATTCGAAATTTTCATCGTTAATTTCATCGCTCAAAAATTCAGCTGATGAATTTATCACATTCCATTCAAGATATGCTTTTTGAACTTCAAGCGGTTCGGTAGCAATAATTTTGCCCACTTCCACCAGATTTTCCTTTTGAGAAACAGAAAGATCGGTTAATCCATTTAATTGAAATCCATTGAAAAATGAATTCCAATCCAGTTGCGGAACAAGTTTCTGCAATTCAGCAACTGTCATTTTGTTATAATTGGCATGCGGATCACGAAGTTTTACATTATCATATGCCGATGTTGCTAACCTCATTTCGACCCGCATCACTGCATCTCGTTTGTTTGCTGCTTCATCAGCAGTGAAACCGGATTTTTCAAACATTTGGGCAATGTGAACGATGTATTTTTCCCTGATATTTCTTGTATTATCATCATTTTCCAGGTAATAATCACGCTGACTCAACCCGATACCACCCTGATAGGTTTGAACAAGGTACTGGTTGCTATTCATCGGATCGGCATCTACATAAATATTAAAAAAAGGATTTATACCTTCCTGCATCATTGAAGGTAGATAAGCAACAAGTTCACTGGTGTTTTTCAAAGCTGCAATTTTTTCAAGATCACTTTTGATAGGTGTACTTCCATCCGAATTAAGTTTTGAACTATCCATAGCCAGATTGAATAAATCTGCTATCTTCTGCTCCACGGTTCCTTCTTTAGCTGATTTCTTTGCTATTTCTTCTATCAGACCTTTTAATTGAAGCCGGTTATCTTCGGCCAGTTTATCAAAACTACCGAATCGGGAATATTCGCCGGTTAATGGATTGAGTTTTTGCCATCCACCGGTAGCATACTGATAAAAATCATTTCCGGAAAGTGAAGTAGTATCCAGATTTTCGAGCATGATGCCGGCTGTGAGTTTTTCATCAGCACTACTTCTTGATTTACAGGAATTTATCATTGAAAAAAATAAAATGACTAAACCGCCATAAATAACGGATTTAATTAAATTTGACATGGTATTAAAATGTTAATTAGTTAATAATTAATGCTTTATTGTATTTCTATACTATCAATAATTTTAAATAATTCATCCATGGTAGTAGCACGAAGCATCGAAATTCTGGTATCCCTGAAATTGGGAATCCCTTTGAAAGCAGGGCTTGCAGCCAGGTGTCTTCGAGTATGAAGTATTCCCTTTCGCTCATCAAGCCAGTTGATTGAATCAAGAACCTGCTGTTTCAAAATGGCTTTCTGCTCTTCGAAACTAATCGGTTTTATTTTTTCTCCATGAAGTAAATAATGCTTTATCTCGGCAAAAATCCACGGTTTTCCTATACTGGCCCTGCCTATCATCACCGCATCCACTCCGTATTTATTGAAGCATTCTGAGGCTCTTTCGGGAGTTGTTACATCACCGTTGCCAATAATTGGTATTTTCATTCGCGGATTATTTTTTACTTCTCCTATCAGGCTCCAGTCGGCTTCACCTTTGTACATTTGAGAACGTGTCCGACCGTGAATAGTGAGAGCAGCAATGCCGCAATTCTGCAATTTTTCTGCCAAATCAACGATAATTTTGTTATCTTCATCCCATCCGAGGCGGGTTTTAACTGTTATCGGTTTTTTTACAGCTTTTACCACCGCAGTGGTTATTTCAATCATTTTCGGAATATCCCGGAGCAACCCCGCTCCTGCCCCTTTTCCTGCTACTTTCTTCACCGGGCATCCAAAATTTAAATCAATTATATCGGGATTGGCTGTTTCTGCAATGCGTGCAGCTTCGGCCATAGCATCTGCTTCGCGACCGTAAAGCTGAATGGCAACCGGACGTTCTTCGTTGTGGATGGTGAGCTTTTGCTCTGTACGTTTTACACTTCTTATCAATGCGTCGGCAGAAATAAATTCTGTATAAACCATATCTACTCCAAATTTCTTACACAGAAGCCGGAAAGCCGGATCGGTAACATCTTCCATGGGTGCCAGAAACAAAGGTTTATCGGGGAACGATATATTTGATATTTTCATATTTTAACAGCCCCCTAACCCCCTAAAAGGGGAATTGGATGCTACCATATTTTTTATATTGATAAACAAATTGGTTCTATTTTTTTGCAAAAATACTCTAAAATAACGTGTTACTAAACAAATTTGAAGTAATTTTGTTTTGAATTCTTTTTAAGAAAACAATCTTAATTATTTGAATGAAATTTTATAATTATTTTATTATTCCCCCTTTAGGGGGTTAGGGGGCAAAAATGTTACATAGAAACGATATTGAAA
>JAGPGR010000166.1 GCA_018055865.1 Paludibacteraceae bacterium
CGGCGCCGCCGTCCAGCACCACATCCACCTGCGTGCGCAGCACCTTGGTCATCTGCTCACGGGTTTCAAAATTAAATCACCCGCCTTGGCAAGTCCTCCAAAAAGCACAATAGCTTCAGGGGCACTGAATGACACAAAATCAGCAAATGCATCGCCCAGAATTTTTCCTGTATATTCAAATACTTCCTGCGCTAACTCATCGCCCTCAATGGCTGCTTCGAAAACGTCTTTGGAAGTGATACTTTTAGGTTCAATAGACCTCATTATACTTGGAGTATTTTTCATTTCCAGAAATTCGCGAGCTGAACGGGCAACTCCTGTAGCAGAAGTGTAAGCCTCCAGGCAACCTTCGCGCCCACATCCGCATAATCGTCCGTTGTTACGAACCACTCGTACGTGACCAAGTTCTCCTGCAAAACCATCGTGGCCGTAAACGATTTTTCCGTCAATTACAATACCGCTTCCAACTCCTGTTCCCAGGGTAATCATGATGAAGTTTTTCATTCCCCGGGCTACACCATAAGTCATCTCACCTACAGCTGCAGCGTTTGCATCATTAGTTATAGCTGCCGGCACTTCTAAAGCTTTTGAAAGAAGATCAGCAAAAGGAATAACACCTTTCCAAGGCAGATTAGGAGCAAATTCAATATTTCCGGTATAATAATTCCCATTTGGACAACCGGCTCCTATGCCTTTGATTTTACTTATTCCTCCTACGGATTCTATTAACTTGCCTAATTCAGTTTTTAAATTCTGTAAATATGAATTTATATCCGGATTGTCTGTTTTAATTGCTCCATTGGCAATTACAGTTCCACGCGCATCAACAATTCCAAACTTCGTGGTGGTACCACCCATATCGATGCCAATTACATAAGGTTTTTCCATTTCCATAATTTTTTCTGTATTTAGAGTTAATTTATTCTACGGGGATATCTTTGTTTACATTTTTTGAACCGATAAGTCCGTAAAACAACAGGTAAACAAGGCATATAAACATGACCCAATAGCTGTTCAGAAATCCAAAACCATCAGAAACGGCTCCCTGTAATAGTGGGATAATACCTCCACCACATACCATTACCATGAACAATCCGGATGCAGCTGCTGTATATTTACCCAGACCTTCAACAGCCAGATTAAAGATGCCGCCCCACATTATTGAGGTACAAAGTCCACAAAGCACAAGGAACATGACATTAATAGGAACCTCAACTTTCATAAATTCAAAAGTATTGGTAAATGCAGGCATATTGATAGTATTGGAAACAGGAAGGAAAATAGCAAGTAGAACAAACAGAATACCTAATCCGGAAGCCACAGTAAGCATGGCTTTGCTGGATACTTTTGCTCCGATGGAAGCACCGAACAAACGTCCGGCCAACATCAGTAACCAGTAAAGGCCTACCACAATACCTGCAGTACCGCCGTCAATTCCTAATCCCGGATTAGCAGCATCGGGCAAGGCAGTCATGTAAAGATTAGCTGTACTCGGAATACCTACTTCTATACCAACATAAATAAATATAGCAATTGCTCCCAAAATAAAGTGGCGGAAAGACAAAGGACTGTGAGAATCTTTAACTTTCTTTGCAGCAGTTTTCATCATGTGAGGTTCAGGAATATCAACAAAAAATAATACGATGAAAGCCAATGCAAAGATACCCATAGCAAGGAATAATGCAGGACTTGCTTTTTCAATCGTACGACCTACAATATCACCCATCAGGTAGCCTACAAGAATAGGTACTATGGTTGCTCCAATTGAATTAATTGTTCCGCCCCATTGAATAAGTTGATTTCCTTTGTTACCACCGCCACCTAAGGTGTTCAACATCGGGTTTACAACCGTATTGAGCATACACATGGAGAAACCTGCAACAAATGCACCTGCCAGATATACGGTAAAATTACCCACCTGTCCGGACAGCCATTGGATGCCCACACCTAAAAATCCTACTACTACTGCTGCCAGAGCAAGTTTCTTGTAACCAAATCTTTTGAGCATCAATCCGGCAGGAATTCCCATAAATGCATATGCTATAAAGTTGGCCAGAAACCCCAGTTGTGACTGAAAATTGGATGCTCCGAACTGTTTAGCAACAATTACTCCCATAGGACTTGGAAGTCCGGTAACGAAAGAAATCATGAAAAATAATGCAAACATCATCGCAATAGGCAATGCATAATTTTTCTTTTGAATGTTGTCTGTAGTCATAAGTATTAAATTTAATTGTTAATATAATTAATTATTCATTTGTTTCAGGTGCCAAAGATAATAAAAAATACCTTTCAGACTGTTCATATTTTTGTTCAAAAATTAGATATTTCAAATAAATTTTCTAAATTATTATATTAATGTCACCATTCTTGTCAATTATGAATACTAACCGAACTGCAAAATCCAGAAAGTTAGAAAACACACAAAAAAGTTGACTTTTGAATACTTTTGAACTTTTTTTGAAAATAATTAATACAAAATGATGTTGTTATTAAAAAATATATTACTTTTGCCAAATCTTAACCAATTCGATTTTACAGATGAAAACCTGGTTTGCATATTTTTATTTTTACTTTTACTTTAATAAGTGAGAGCAGGATAACTGATGTGTAAATTTTAATGTAGATACTACGAAATTATAAAACATATAGAATCCTGCTCAAGCAAAAGAGCAGGATTTTTTTAATTAAAATGATTACAAATGAAACGAATAGCCATTCAGGGGGGCGCAGGCTCCTATCACGAAATAGCAGCTCAGGCCTACTTCAGCGAAGAGAATATTGAGATAGTGCCTTGCGAAACGTTCAAAGAAGTTTTCAGAACCATCGAAAATGACAACGATTTATTGGGAATAATTGCCATCGAAAATACCATTGCAGGAAGTTTACTTCAAAACCACAACATGCTTCGTGAAAGCGGTTGCCTGATAATCGGAGAGTACAAATTACGGATATCGCATCAATTTGCAGTTCTGCCCGGACAAAAGCTGGAAGAGATAAAAGAGGTACACTCCCACCCCATTGCACTAATGCAATGTGAGGATTTTCTGGACGAACATAAACACCTGCTGGCTGTTGAAAGCGATGATACGGCTCTTTCGGCCAAAGAAATTGCTGAAAACAAAATAAAGGGGCGTGCAGCCATTTGCAGCCGGGCAGCGGCCGAAAAATATGGACTACAAATTCTGGTTGAGGGAATTGAAACAAACAAACGAAATTTTACCCGTTTTCTCGTCATTGCAAAACCAGATCTGGCCTACAAGCTCAATCGAGGTATGGAATTAAACAAATCAACCATCGTATTCACACTGCCTCACGAAGAAGGTAGTCTGTCCAAAGTACTTACAATTCTTTCATTCTACAATATTAATCTGACTAAAATCCAATCGCTTCCAATAATTGGTCGTGAATGGGAATATCAGTTTTACGTAGCATTGACATTTGAGAATTACGAGCGGTATCGGCAGTCACTCGAAGCCATAAAACCGCTCACAAGTGCATTTCAGAATCTGGGAGAATACAGGGAAGCGAAAACGCCAATTGCCCCCTAATCCCTGAAGGGGGATTTAAGTCAGGCGCTGATTGGTGAAGCCAAATATAGTATAATAGTAAAACAAAATAATACAGAATACAATGTCACAAACTTCGAATAATGGCTCTTCACTCCCCCTTCAAAGGGCTGGGGGTCAAGTGAAACCCGCCAACCGACTGAATTCTGTTTCGGAATATTATTTTTCACAAAAACTGAGAGAGATTGCCGAAATGAATGCACAGGGAAAAAATGTGCTGAATCTTGGGATTGGAAATCCGGATTTGCCTCCTTCCGTCGAAACGATTGAGATGCTGTGTAAAGAAGCTCAAAAACCCGATGTCCACGGCTATCAGAGTTATGTTGGCATTCCTGAACTACGGCAGGGGTTTGCCGAATGGTATCGAAAATGGTACAAGGTGGAGTTAAATCCTGCGACGGAAATCCAACCGCTGATTGGTTCGAAAGAGGGAATTCTGCACATTACACTGGCATTTGTCAATCCGGGCGACGGAGTGTTGGTACCTAATCCCGGCTATCCGACTTATCAATCGGTGAGCCGATTGGCTGAAGCCGATGTAATTTCGTACGATCTGGATGAAAAGAACAACTGGCAACCGGATTTTGAAGCGTTGGAAAAAACGGACTTATCACACGTAAAACTGATGTGGGTCAATTATCCCAATATGCCTACAGGAGCCAACGCTACTACAGAGCTGTTCGAAAAATTGGTTCATTTTGGCAAAAAACACAATATTCTGATTGTCAACGATAATCCCTATAGTTTCATACTGAACGAAAGGAAATTAAGCATTTTATCCATCGACGGAGCCAAAGATATCAGTATGGAAATGAATTCGATGAGCAAATCGCACAACATGGCCGGATGGCGTATGGCTATGCTGGCCGGCAACGAACAGTTTGTGAAATGGGTGCTCGCTGTCAAATCCAACGTGGACAGCGGAATGTTTCGACCCATGATGATAGCTGCCGTACAATCACTCCGGAATTCGGAAGAATGGCACAATGAGATGAATTACGTGTATGACCGTCGTAGGGAATTAGCTTACAAAATAATGGATTTACTTGAATGTAAATACGATAAAAATCAGGTAGGGATGTTTATTTGGGCTAAAATACCCGACACATGGAAAAACGCAGGAGAGTTGGCTGATAAAATACTTTATGAAAGAAATGTATTTATCACTCCCGGCTTTATTTTTGGCAGCAACGGAAATCGCTATATACGGATTTCACTTTGCAGTCCTGAAAGCATGCTGAAAGAAGTCCTGGAAAGGTTAAAGCCCCTCTAAATTCTGCCTGCGGCTGGCAGGCTTCCCGAAAGGGAGACTTTTAAAAACCGTTTTTTTGATTAATATT
>JAGPGR010000167.1 GCA_018055865.1 Paludibacteraceae bacterium
GGTGAATACGGCACCGGCCACAATTACACCCGAAGATGCCCCGATAGACTGAATAATCACGTTTTGGCCTAATGCTGCTTTTTTTCGAAATGCGGCAGAAGCTCCAACCGCAATGATGGAGATAGGAATGGCTGCTTCGAATACCTGACCGATTTTTAGACCGGAATAGGCAGCTGCAGCCGAGAAAATAACTGCCATGAGCAACCCCATTCCTACTGACCAGGGAGTAACCTCAGCTACAGCCGAGCCAGCCGGCATCACAGGTTTGTACTCTTCGCCCTCTTTCAGTTCACGATAAGCGTTTTCCGGTAAGTTTACCGGTTTTTCTTGATTTTGTTCCATAAATAGCTGACTTTATTTATACATGATACTTGCTGAAGATGCGCCAACAGTAAATGATGTGTTTTTCACAGTCATCAGAGGCGAGGAAGGAGAAATCTTCCCATCGTGACAAACTACATTCCATTCTCCTTCCGGAATTTCCACTTTTACATTT
Organism: Paludibacteraceae bacterium; assembly: GCA_018055865.1. Classification (GTDB taxonomy): domain Bacteria; phylum Bacteroidota; class Bacteroidia; order Bacteroidales; family Paludibacteraceae; genus UPXZ01. The sequence goes on from JAGPGR010000167.1 coordinate 497, forward strand.
TTTCGGTTTCCGTTAAGAATTACCAGAATGTCTTTCCAGATATCACCGTTTGCGTTTTCCGAAAGTGTATAAGCAACGACGTTGGGCACGTTCAGCTCTATGAATTTCAGATGTTTCTTCATCATCTCAAAATCGGTCATTCGGAAGGCCGGATGAGCTTTGCGTAATGCAATCAGGCCCTGATAGTACTGAAAGATATCGTTGTAAGTCGTTTTGTTGTCCCAGTTTATTTGATTGATACTGTCGGGCGATTCGTAGGTGTTGTTCACCCCTTTTTTGTCGCGATACACTTCTTCTCCGGCATAAATAAACGGAATTCCCTGCGAGGTAAATACAACTGTCTGAGCCAGTTTGTTGAATTTCTGAATCTCAGCTTCAGTGGCTCCCGCCGGTTTGCGCTTGCGAAGTTTATCCACCAGACACATATCGTCGTGACACGACACGTAATTGATTATCTGTGTTGGCTGAGTAGCATAAGGGGCTTTGGAATGAACCAGTTTAGTTGTGTCTATGCCCGGATAAGGTGTGGAAGCTACGATACCAAATTTGACGGCATTTTCCAGACTATCGCGTCCGGAAACAAAGCCCGGGAATTCGTTCATCCAGTTGCCTTTCAGCGCATCACGAATATCATCGCTGAATACAGCAATTCCGTTGAGTTGACTTACATTTTTCTTCACGGCCCGTTTTTCTTCTCCAAGCGGCGATGCAGCTGCGGTCCAACCTTCTCCGTAGATGATAATTTTCGGATTTACCTTATCAAGTGCAGCTCGGATGGCGTTCATGGTTTCAATATCATGAATTCCCATCAAATCGAAACGGAAACCATCCACGTGGTATTCTGTAGCCCAGTAAACGACAGATTCGACAATAAATTTACGCATCATAGCACGTTCGGAAGCAGTTTCGTTGCCACATCCCGATGCATTTGACCAGGTACTGTCTGCATTGAACCGGTAGAAATAACCCGGAACCAATAAATTCAAATGGCTGTCTTCACCCACATAGGTATGGTTGTACACTACATCCATTATCACGCCAATACCTTCGCTGTGAAGCGATTGAACCATTTGCTTGAATTCCTTTATTCGGCTTACAGGATTTTTCGGATCGGTTGAATAGCCGCCTTCCGGAACATTGTAATTCTGAGGATCATAGCCCCAGTTGTATTTATTTTCGTTCAGCTTTGTTTCGTCCACCGAAGCGTAATCGTACGAAGGCAGAAGGTGAACGTGAGTTATCCCCAGTTCTTTCAGATGGTCAATTCCGGTAGCCTGTCCGGCAGTATTTTTAGTCCCTTTTTCAGTAAATGCCAGGAATTTTCCCTTGTTTTTGATACCTGAAGTGGGTGAAACGGAGAAATCGCGCATGTGAACTTCGTAGATCACAGCATCGGTCACATTCTCAGGCAAAACATGTTTGTCGCTTTCCCATCCATCGGGATTGGTTTCTTTCATATCAACTACCGCAGCGCGCTTTCCGTTCACTCCGACTGCCTTTACCCACATACCGGGAGTTTCGTTGAGCCATTGTTCGCCTATTTTTACCTGGAAAGTATAAAATTTTCCTTTCAAATCACCTTTCACGCTGGCAATCCAGGTTCCGCTTTTAGAGCGTTTCATGTCTTTCATTTCATAAGCTGAACCATCCAGTCCGTTATCGAAAAGCAACAGTTTTACCTCGTCGGCTGCCGGCGACCATACTCTGAATTTTGAGCCGGCAGTTGAATAGGTCAGTTCAAGATCATTTCCGTTATACACGGGAAATTCTTCGAAATTTTTATACTTTTTATCGTTACCCGTACAGCTCACCAGCAATCCGGATATTAAAATCACCATCCATGTTTTTTTCATGATAATAATATATTGTTTTTTAGGTGTCTTCTGAATTTTCACTTTTTTTTTAGAAAATACCAGTGAAACAAACCATTTATGAAATAATTAAAAAATTCAAACAAAGAAACACCAGCATCGGTGCAATTCTTTTTTTCAACAAAATTACACTTATTTCACACCGTGACGTTGCAACAACGCATTGATATCGGGTTCTTCTCCCCGAAAACGTTTGTAAAGCACCATCGGATGTTCGCTTCCTCCTTTTTCAAGGATATTCATTCTGAACGAATCGGCTGTTTTTTTATCAAAAATCCCGTTTTTGAGAAATACTGAAAAAGCGTCGGCATCGAGCACTTCGGCCCATTTGTAACTGTAATATCCGGCTGCATATCCTCCTGAGAAAATATGACTGAAAGTAGGGCTCATCCCTGTATTGTCAATTACCGGAAGTATCTGGGCAGCAGCCATTGCTTCTTTTTCAAAGGCAATCACATCGCCTTCAAACGGTTTGTCGAGCGTGTGCCATTTCATATCCAACAGGCCAAAACTCAACTGGCGCAATGTAAAAGAGCCAATGTTGTAGTTATCGGCATCCTTGATTTTTTGAACCAATTCGGCCGGCATTTTTTCGCCTGTTTCGTAATGCACGGCAAACTGATCGAGAAATTCCTTTTCAACACCCCAGTTTTCCATTATTTGTGACGGAAGTTCCACAAAATCACGATAAACGCTTGTGCCTGATAGCGATTGATACGTTGATCTGGCCAGCATGCCGTGCAGCGCATGACCGAATTCGTGAAGCATGGTAGTCACTTCATCGAATGTAAGCAAAGCCGGCTTGGTAGAGGTAGGACGGGTGAAATTCATGACGTTGATAATGTGCGGACGACTGTCTTTTTTGCCTTCCATCCACTGATCTTTGGTGCTGCTCATCCAGGCACCTGCCCGTTTGCCATCACGCGGATGGTAATCGGTATAAAGTACGGATACAAATTTTCCTTTGTTATCGGTCACTTCATAGGCTTTTACTTCGGGATGATACACCGGAATGTTCGGATTTTCTTTGAAATTAAGTCCGTACAGTTTGTTTGACAACCAGAAAATGCCTTGTTTGACCCGTTCAAGCTCGAAATAAGGTTTGAGCATTTCGTCGTTCAGGTTAAACTTTTCGGCTTTCAGTTTTTCGGAATAATAGGACCAATCCCACGACTGCACCTTGAAATAAGCTCCGTTTTTATTAGCATACGCCTGAATATCAGCATATTCCTTAACAGCAGCCGGTTTGTAGGCATCCAGCAGTTTGTTCAGTAATTCATATACATTACCGGTATTTTCGGCCATTCGGCGCTGGAGCACGTGGTCGGCATAGGTCTTATGTCCCAGTAAGTTAGCAATTTCAAGTCGCAGATTCGCTATTTTCTTAACATTTTCACGGTTGTCGTACTCACCTCCAACCATACATTTAGTAGCACTTGCCAGGTAAAGTTCGCGGCGCAGATCGCGATTATCGGCATATTTCATCACCGGAACGTAGCTTGTTGCTTTCAGATTGATAAGCCAGCCTTCTTTTCCGGCTTTTTTAGCATTTTCGGCCAACATATCCAGTACGTCTGCCGGAATTCCTTTCAGCATTTCCTGGTTGGTAATAATCATTTCGTATTTGTTTGTCTCTTTCAGCACGTTTTGTCCGTAAGTAAGCGTGAGCAGACTCAATTCCTTAGACAGTTCCCGGTATTTAGCTTTATCGGCATCCGACAGATTGGCTCCGTTGTTGGCAAAACCATCGTAGGTTTCTTTCAGCAAAGTAAGTTGTTCGGCATTCAGTTTGAGTTTATCTTTTTGGTCATAAACGGATTTCACGCGTGCAAACAGCTTTTCATTCAGCAAAATGGAATTGCTGTGTTCGCTCATTTTGGGCGAAAGTTCCTGAGCTACTGCTTGCAGCTCGTCGTTGGTTTCGGAACCCAGCAGATTGTAGAAAGGTGAAGAAACCTGTGCCAGCAATCTTCCGGACCTGTCCAGTGCAACGATGGTATTCTCAAATGTAGCAGGTTTAAGATTATTCACTATGGCATCTATTTCGGCTTTATTTTGCAGCATTGCCTCGTCGAAAGCGGCCATGAAATGTTCTGTTTTCAGTTGGTCGAACGGAACGGTTTGATACGGAGTTTTGTACGGTTGCAGCAAGGGGTTGGCGGCAAATACGCCTGCAGTAATGGTTAATGCGGTCATACACACAATTATTTTCTTTTTTATCATACTCTTTTTTTTTTCTGAATAAACTTAATTATACTTCTTTTATGGTTCAAAATGAAAAAAACCTGTCAAAGTTAAGTACAATTATTCTAATAAACAAGATTTGAATTCTCCTTTTATAAATTTAAGGAAATGTTGAATTTATGCTTTTAGACAAACCATTTATTTAGAAGAATTTGATATTATTAAAAGATTACACTATTTTTGCATATATCGAACCAACTAATATTTCAAAAACTATGAAAAAACTGGAAATCCCTTTGATAGAAGCGCTGAATGAAGCCTGGATAGAGTCAGCGGGTGATTTAC
>JAGPGR010000168.1 GCA_018055865.1 Paludibacteraceae bacterium
GCATCGGCAAACTGATCGATAGAAGGAACGGTGTCGGTGCCCGGCAGATAAGCTCCTTTCAGGGTGTTGGTAGATGGAAATCCACCTCCCAGATCCAGGTAATCTACCATTATTCCAAATCGCTCTTTGATGCCCCAGGCCAGTTCGCACAGGTTGCGGGCAGCTATGGCGTAGGCGTTGGTGGTGAGCATGAATGTGCCGATATGGCAGTGAATGCCAACCAGTTGGAGTACCGGTGAATTCACTATCCGGGTGAGTGCATTCCACGCTTGTCCGTTCTCAAAATTGAAACCGAACCGGTCCCATTTGGGGTAAATTCCGGTATCCATATTCACGCGGATGGCTACACGCGGTTTTAATCCCAATTCCTCGCTGAGACGTATCAGCGTGTAGAGTTCGTCGTAATGATCGATGTGAATAAGTGAATTGTTTTTAGCCGCTTTTATCAGATATTCGTCCGATTTATCCGGCCCGTTGAAGATAATTTTGTTTCCCGGAATATTGTTGTAAAGCGCCTTATCATACTCAAAACCCGAAACTACTTCGGCCCAGGAGCCTTCCTGGTGGAATATGCGGCAAACGGCATTGATGTAGTTTGTTTTGTACGACCAGGCAAACTGCACCTTCGGATACCGGGTTTTGAAAATGCGTTTGGCGTTTTGCATGTTGCGTCTGATCTGACGCTCGGAGATGACAAAAAGTGGCGAACCATATTGCTGAATAAGGCTTTTTACAGGCACACCATCAATGTTGTTGACCACTTCATTTTCGGTTTTGGAGCCGAATTTATTCATAAGTCCAGCATTCATTTTCTGAATGACGGGTCGTTCGTATCTTAGTTTTTCCATCGTAACAGTTTTAATTATAAAAAAGATAATCTTTAGAGCTCTCCGTTAGCAGATATTTTCTGAAACTCGCGTATATCGGTAATGTGATCCCACGCATAACGGATAAAAATTTTCCCGATTTCATATTCGGTGAAAGGCTCAACCTGTTCTCCCAAAGCCATTTTCACCAAACTTGCAGGTTGATTTTGACCGGCTGCTGCGGTCAGGTATATCCAGGCCGGAAACCGGGGATTAACCTCCATGATATAGGGTTTTCCATCGTTGGTCAGCATCACTTCGAGTTCGCAGCCTCCCCGCCATTTGGTCACACGGATAAATTTCCCGGCCAGTTCAATTAGATTTTCGTCGTCCAGCGTCACTCCGGCCCAGGCTTTTCCTTTGTCGGTAATGTATAATTTTCGCATGGGAATTATGCTGATGGAAGTGCCCAACCCATCGCCCAGGGCAGCTATGTTTATTTCAGTACCGCGGATAAACTCCTGAACGATAATGGGTAAACCCCATTTAGCCTGAATTTTTTGAAATGCTTTTTCGGCCTGATCCATTGTGTGAGCAATGATTGCATCGTAGAATTTTCCTTTCACCACTATCGGGAATTCAAAATCGTCTTCAATTTTTTTCAGCTCTTTCTGTTCGTGAATGATTTTATCGGCAGGTACATAAAAATCATGTTTTTTCCCGAAATCGGTCAGTTTCACTTTATCACGGGCATTAAATTGCTCTATTTCAGGCAAAAATGTTTTAATACCCAATCCTTCCAGTTTTTTGCTTATTCTGATGAAATTGTACAGTTCGGAATCGAAGTTTGGTATGATTACATCGAGTTTCTCTTCGTCGTGAATGTATTGAATGCGTTCCAGTAAACTGTCGGTTCCTACCGATGGATAGGGAATTTGGTAGGTTTTATCCACAATATTGTGCAGGTATATGCCCGGTTCGAGTGCTTCGTACGACAAGCCGATAATACGGACATCGAAATCGGCACAATCACGGATAGCCCTGATAACGGCAACTCCCGGTCCCGGACTGTCAATAGCATTTAATCCCGTAACAGCAACAACTAAACGACGTGGTTTTTCTGACATAATATTGTATTTTTTCTTCTTTTTTGCTGTAAATTATTCCAGAATGCTGAATTCTTTCAGTTGAATGGTGAAATCTTCCAAATCTCTTTCGAACAGAGTCTTATCTACATCGTATTTGTCAGCAATAATCTCAACAAGCTCTTTGGAACTCAAGTCATTTTTCATCAGCCGGATAATTTCGGCTCCGATTGTATTGGTTAAGAACGAGTCGCCGGTGGTGGGATTAAAGATAAAACCTTCGTCGCTTGTTGCTATGTTTTTTCTTACTCGCATGGGTTGAGGGTTTGAGGATTTCATGTAATTCAGGTTTGATAATTTAGTGTAACGGATTTTACCGAAACAGTGAGCAGGCTGGATATTTTTTTTCAAAGCTGATTTCAACCGGCTCACTGTAATTTTTTCCTGCTGTTTTATTTGTTGATAATGGCCAGGTATTCCTCTTCGGGGAGTTTTACCGGCACATATACAATTCCCCTGAATTTCAGCATGCGGGTAAAAGCCCTCAAATGGTTTTCGGAACCTTTTTTCAGGTTGGTATAAACCCGTTTGATGTAGGTGTTGTCGGTTTCGTCTATCAGTTTTTTCAGATCGGTGATGTCATACTCTTCAATAAATGCACCGGTTTTCAACGCATCTTCCACCGTTTTGGCTTCTGAGGTGAATTTGGTGTACAACTCCTGCATGTGAGCATCGGTGAAAGTACCTGTCACATTGGTAGCCGGATCAGTGAGCTTGTAATAATTGATCACACGCAGTACTGCTTCGGAATGTACTGTTTCACTCTTGCTGATGTTGTTGAAAATTCGATAATTAAATTTGTTGAAGAAAAAAGTGTAAACATCTTTAGCCATCTTTTCTTCTTCACGCATCAGCATCAGTCCTGCTATATCGGCCTGGGTGATTTCCTGAGTGTCAGTAGCAGAGTTTACTGCAGCTATCTGTGCCGGAGTTTCAGTTTCAACATATTCTGTTACTGCCGTCAATTCTTCCGGATTATTTACTGCCGATTCGCAGGAAATTAATTCCAGTGGTAGCAGAATTAGAAAGAAAATAAATAAATGAATTGCTTTCATACTTTTCTAAGATTTTAATGGTTTATAAACAGGGTTTTACTAAATGTTACCCAAATATAAGACGGCTATTTGTGCTCTGCAAGTAAATTCAGTGAACACCGCAGGGTTTTCAGTGTACAAACATATTGGCTTCATTTTTCAGTAAATTATTTTCAGTAATGTATCACGTGCTTTCATCAGCCACACGCCGTGACCTGTAGTGCTGAAGCTATGCGAGGTTCCGTTCACTGTGATATTGTACAGTAATTTTCCGTTCAGATCATAAATCCGAATCGGTTCGCCCGGATCAAAGCCACTTATTTTCACTTGGCCACCATAAGTGGTAACACTGAAATTTCTCTTCATGGTTGACGGCACTGCAGTATCGTCAAAATTGCTTTCGGTTACGTTTAAAAACTGGTTCCAGTAATTAGCAGCCTTGTAATTGCTCGTGGCATAATATGGTATAATTAAATTGCAGGTGCTTTTATTTATTCCTTCAAATGTGTAGTAATCTACAGCAGGAGGGTTCATCCTGTTGAATTCGAACCGCTGTAATGCTGTGCAGGAATAGAAAGCTGAACTTCCAATGGTATTTACATTTTCATTCAGTCTGATTTTTGTTAATCCGGTACAGTTTTCAAATGCATAATTGTCAATGTAATTGACGGTGGCGGGTAAATTTATTTCCGTTATTTTTTCACAGCCGTCGAATGCCGAATATCCTATGTATTTGACGGTGAAAGGTACCGTAAAACTCCCCGAAATGCTGAGCGGGCATATAAACAACGAATCCATGGCTTTGCTGTACAGAATATTATCTTTAGCAGCGTAGCGGATGTTTCCCGGTGCGGCTTCAAAACCTGTTAATTGTTCACATCCGTAGAATGCATAATCGCCAATAAACCTGAGTTTTTCAGGTAGTACGATTGTACCGGTAAGTCCGGCACAATAGGCAAATGCACTTGCCTCAATCCGTTCCACAGTTTCGGGAATGGTAAATCCGCCGGCAGCCAGCGCCGGATAAACGATAATTCGTTTGATATCAGCGGAATAAAGAACGCCATCCTGAGCCTTGTAACGTGCATTACCGCTATTGGTGGTAAATGCCGAAAGTTGCGAACAACCGAACAAGGCATAATTGCCCACCGAATCAACGTTGGAAGGAATGTCAAAACTGCCTGTGAGATTTGAGCAGTTGTAGAATGAGTAATCTTTCAGGACTTTTACCGAAGCGGGAATGGTATACGAACCGCCTTTTGCTCCCGGAAATATCAGCAACGTGTCCAGATTTTTGCTGAACAGTACACCATCGGCCGAAGCCAGGCGGGTATTGTTCATATTCACATTAAATGCCGTGAGATTATTGCAAAGTAAGAATGGATAGGCGCCAATCGAGTTCAGGTTCTTTTGAATACTCACACTGCCATTCAACCCTGAACAGCCATAAAAAGAGTAACTGCCCAGCTTAGTCAGTGTAGCCGGCAGCGACAGATCGCCGGTAAGTCCTGAGCAAGAATAGAATGCATATTCTTCTATTTTTCTCAGATTGGTGGGTAAATTGAGTGGTCCGGTAAGCCGGCTGCATCCTTCGAGCGCCGAATACCCAATCCAGTTGACGGTAGATGGTATGGAGAGAGCGCCTGCTTTGGTAGTGGGACAGATAAAAAGCGAGTCCTGTGCTTTGCTCAGCAGCATGCCATCATAAGAAGAATATCGGGTATTTCCAGACGGTACAGAGTATGCTGTTATCCCGTAACATCCGTATAATGCATAGTCTCCGATTTTTCTTACAGTGGCAGGAATTGAAAAGGTGCCGGTAATGTTCCAACAATAATAAAATGCCAGGTAACCGATAGACGTGATGGTGGTGGGAAGCGTAACCGAAGTCAGGCTGGTTTTG
>JAGPGR010000169.1 GCA_018055865.1 Paludibacteraceae bacterium
GGTTTACAATGTCGTACTCCGAAATTCCCACCAGCCTTTAGCCTCAACTGTTATCGGAACCGGCAATTCAAAGTTTTTCTTTTACTCTGATAGGCTGAAAAGTAAAGCAAATCTTTTAATTTTTTGATTGCACTGTTAGGCAGGATTTGTAATTAAGATAAAACAAATTTCAAGACTTAATTCACCCCCGCCACCCTTTGTCATACCTGTTCCATATCTTTGTAGCAAAAACAAAAAGATATGGAACAGAGTATTAAATACCGGCTTTTGGATAGCATTGGCAAAGTGTATGAGCTATCAAATGAGTGTCAACTTGAACCCGGTTTTTTTGAAAAGGCAGCGAATGAGCTGAAGGTGGTTTCGGATTATTTCGGGATATCCGAGTTTCAATCGCTGCTCGTAGCAATGGTTTTTTCACTGAATTACCGGGGCGATACGGTCGATTTCAATGATTTAACGGAACATTTTGGTTGCAACCCCATGCAATTGCTAATGTATAGCGATGATTTTGAGGCTTTATTTTCAAAATGCATTTTCAAAAAACAAAAATCTTCTCATAGGATTCAGATAGCATTGACGAACGATCAGATTTCAATTAATGAAAAAATTTCGGAGGCCATCCTGAAAAATAATCCCATGCCCCAGCTCAGGGATGAAGAAGTAACGGATGTGATTGATTTGTTGGAAAAAATTTACAACATAGGTGAACAGCGTTGTATTGATGAAATATCAACTATTGTGCTTTTTTCTCAGACTATACTTTTGATATCCGACAATCTTCATTTCCCCCTGATAAAAAGTATTGATGACTTTAAATTCAAAACTGATGATAGCTATGTGTATCTTTACTTAATCTGGAAAGCCCTGAATGGGAACGAGAAAGTGGATATTGAAACGATGACAAAAGGAATTTTTGATTCTTCGAAACGAAGAATGAGATATGTGCAGAAATTAATTTCGAATGAAAACGAGCTGATAAACCAAAATCTGATTGAAATTGTTGAGGCCAGGTTTTTTAACGACACCGCCATAAAACTCACAGAAAAGTCGTTCAACCTGATTGAGGAATGCGGCTTAAAACTGTCGGCTAAAAAAAGAATTAATCCGAATAACCTCATCGAACCGCCTCAAATAGCAGCTAAAGCACTTTTCTTTAATGAACCGGAAGCAAAGCAGCTCGGGATATTAAAACAACTATTGCAGAATGCAAATTTCAACGAAGTTCAAAGCCGGTTAAGTGACAAGGGTTTGCCCAAAGGGATTACTGCTTTGTTGCATGGTTTGCCCGGTACGGGGAAAACAGAAACGGTTTTTCAGATTGCCAGGGAAACAAACCGACAGATTATAAAAGTGGATATCAGCCAGTCCAAATCAATGTGGTTTGGCGAAAGTGAGAAGATTATTAAACGCATTTTCACCGATTATAAATCGTTTGCGAAGGACTGTGAACTGACACCGATTTTATTATTTAACGAAGCTGACGCTATCATTGGGAAACGTAGAGAAACCGGCAATTCCAACATTGACCAAACAGAAAATACCATTCAGAATATACTTCTTGAAGAGTTGGAGAATTTTGACGGGATATTCCTGGCTACCACCAATCTGGTGAAAAATATCGATACGGCATTTGACAGGCGTTTTTTATTCAAAATTGAATTTACAAAGCCGGATAAATCTGTTAAAGCTAAAATATGGAATTCAAAGCTGCCGGGTCTTACCGAAACTGAATGTGAAACTCTTGCAAACCGGTATGATTTTTCTGGGGGACAAATAGATAATATCATTCGAAAAAACGAAATATATGAAATAATTCACGGTATTACGGTAGATTTCAAAAATATTCTTGAATTTTGTAATTCGGAATTATTGCTGAAAAACAACAGTATTAAAGTGGGTTTTACCAAATCATAAATTGCCATGTCGAAAAGAGAATCAATTGCACGTTATAATCTGATTATAAAAAAGTTAAGGAAGCAGCCGGCTGATTTTGAACAAATTTCAACCTATCTTTCACTTGAATCTGAACTGCAGGAATATAATTTTAATGTCTCAAAACGTACGTTTCAACGGGACCTTGACGATATACGTTCACTTTACAACATTGATATTGTTTATGATTTCTCCCGAAAGGTTTATTTTATTGACCTTGAAGAACAACCCGAACTAAACGAACGAATTCTGGAGGCTTTTGACACTTTTAATGCATTAAATATCACTGACAGGCTTTCAAACTATATACACTTTGAAAAACGTCGGCCGCAAGGCACTGAAAACCTCTATGGATTACTTCATGCCATAAAAAATAAGGTTCAGATATCTTTTTCGTATAAAAAATTCTGGGAAGATGAAATGAGCCAACGTACAGCGGAACCTTATGCGCTAAAAGAATTTAAAAACCGCTGGTATGTACTTGCCAATGATTTGAAGGATAATAAAGTAAAAAGCTTTGCTTTGGACCGGTTGACTGAACTTGAAATAACCAGGAAAAAATTTCAGTTACCAATTGATTTTGATGTAAATGAACATTATAAATATTGCTTTGGGATTATTAGTCCGAACGAACATCAACCGCAGGAAGTAATTTTGTCTTTCGATCCATTTCAGGGGAAATATATAAAAACACTTCCCCTGCATGAATCTCAGGTAATTCTGAAAGATCATGAGGAGGAATTGTTGATAAAACTTACGCTTTTTCTCACCCACGATTTCCTGATGGAGATTTTATCGTATGGCGATAATGTAAAAGTGATCCAGCCTGAAAGTTTAATCGAAGATTTGAAGACATCGTACGAGAACGCGTTAAAACTCTATTGAATAGGGCACATCTTCAAATACAAAATCAGCGTGGTATAGTAATATATTACTCTGATTTTATGTTGGTTTTGTCATTTCAATCGAATCTACTGCCCGACAATCCCACTGATAAATGAATGAACTCTCCCTTTCCCGTAAGCAGTACCGAGAAATATATTTCGACATTTCATGTTTCAAACTGTTAAATATATTAGAAATTAACTTTCAGTTTGTCAGTTAAATACGTTTATTGTGTCTTTTTGTAATGTTAAAGTTTAGTTAAAAGTTTAGATGTTTTTTATGTCCCCTAAACTTATTTGAATTATGATATGTTTAGAACTTATTGAATATATTGGAGAATATTTCAATTACACTTGAGCTTTGTTAAAAGCTCTTTAATCTTGTTGCACAAAAAGCAATCAATTTGAGGCTGTAAAGCATCTTGTGAACGTATTTGAGTTAATTATTAAAAGATATCAATTAACTAATAAATAATAAGATGAGAAAAAATCTTGCTTTACTCTTGTTGGTTGTTTCTGTTCAACTATTCGCACAGGAATACCCCGTAACCGGCATCAGCATTAACCTGCCTCCTTCGCCCGATGCCAATACTGCTGCCTGGGCAAGCAGTGCCCCTGTACTGTCGGTGACAGTAAATTCTACCCCCGATTTTATTAAACGATTAAAAGAATGCCGCATTGTATTGACTATCAAACAAGGCGACATGAATGTCTGTGGATCAAAAGAAGGGTCTGTCTTTTCGTTCGGGAGCGCTCCGGTGAAGGTTTGGACCGGCGGCAATGCCGTTGCCCTGCTGGGGCAGGATTGCACGTTGAAACCCGGCGAATACCAGCTCTGCGCACAGGTTTTCGGAGGTGATCAGGGAGCCGTTCGTGCCATTAGCCGCGAAGTATGTAAACCATTTACTATCAAAGCTCCCGAAGAAGTGCAACAAAACTATTAGGCTCCGCAACCGGTTAATCCGGCTGATAAATCTTCTTTGAGCGATGTGGATGCTAAGAGACCAATCACTTTCCGATGGACACCGGTAGTGCCAAAACCCAAAGACGCGGTAACTTACCGCCTGAAAGTGTGGCAACTGATGGAGGGTCAGAACGGCACCCAGGCAATGACTACCAATGAGCCCGTCGTTACCAAAGAGGTTCAGGATCAAAATCAGGCTGTGATAACCAACTTATATAGCGGTCCGTGCAAACCGCCTTATTTATGCGAATTTGTATGGAATGTGCAGGCGGTGGACAGCAAAGGAAATTTTCTGGGTCTGAATAATGGATTGAGTGAAGCTTCTCAGTTTGGAATAGATACGAAAGGAGATGCTCCCCAGTTAAAAATAATGGGAGGCGCCAATGCTGAATTTAAGATTGATTCGGCAGTTTGTTTAGGCAAAGAAAACGGGCAGTTCAAATATCGCATTTGGGCACATTATGCCAACCTGACCGGGAGCGTGGACAATATCCTGCTCAATGACAATCTGGCATTTGCCGGTTATCCGGCCAACCCCAATCCCGGTACCGGACTTAATCTCCGGAATAATATCCGCATGAAATCCGGGACATACAACGGTGCACTTACCATGAATGATATACTTGAAGCAAGTTCCGGCACCATCAGCAACATCACTCCCGTGCCGGCGTCTATGTTTACACCGCCATTCCTGGCTCCCAACTCCATTCACAATTTTCAGTTCGATTACACTACTCCCACCAATACACCGGTACAGTTTACCTATTACGGTCTGGTGAACGATGCATTGAAAGATAAAGCCAATCGGAATTCGCGGAATGAAATTGACAGCCTGCGATATCCGGAATGTCCGTGCAGTGCCTGCGACGAAATTCAACTTGCCGCCACCCAAACGGGTGAAATAAAATACGATCCGAACGGAGGATTAAGTTTCACGGCCAGTGTGAGTTCAAGTCCCCAAAAAGTACTGCGTATAAGAGCTGAATTAGTCTATTTCGACATGAAAGCGGACGATGAGAACTGCCTGATTTGCAACAAAAACAGCAAAACATTTGGCAATTTCACCTCGGCATCTACCACCAACAGCAATTTCACCGGAAGTCTGC
>JAGPGR010000170.1 GCA_018055865.1 Paludibacteraceae bacterium
GCTTGTGGAGGTTTTTGGTGATAAAAGGAAGTAAATCATTCGCGGGGATGCTGCCCAGGATGGGGCGACTGTGTATTTGAGTCGTTTTAAGTCTGTCAGTGAGTTCTTCCGGTGTAAAACGGATATAGATTGTTTCACCATTGCGATTCATTAACTCCATATTATCGAAATAACAGGGCATACCACCACCGGTAGAAATCATCACATCCTCCAGTTTAGAAACATCATTCAGGCAATCCCGCTCCAGCTCACGGAATTTTTCTTCACCCAATTCAGCAAAGATTTCCGGAATTGTTTTATGTTGTTGATTTTCGATGTAACTATCTGTATCGATAAAGTTCAATCCCGTTTGCTCAGCCACCAACCTTCCGAAGGTGGTTTTGCCGGAACCCATATAACCGATAAGGAATATTCGCATGGTATTTATTTTTTGAGAAGAAGAATACAAAAATACGCTTTTTTCTGCAATTTCTGCAGTCAGGGCAGCCCGAGTTTTCATTTCAGTAAGAAGTTTGGATTTGATACAATAAAATAATGACATATTGACACTCAAATATCAAAATTCATGTATCTTTGCATATAAATATCTTACTAAAATTCCATGAACCCGAAAAAATCTGTCTTATTGATATTTACCGGAGGAACCATCAGCATGACTGCCGACCCTGAAACCGGTGCGCTTCGTCCGGCCGACTTCGAAGTGATGATGAAAATGTTGCCTGAATTAGGTGAACTTGGTATCGATATTCAGGGTATACCGCTGCTTCCACTGGTCGATTCTTCGGACATCGGACCGGATACGTGGGAGCGAATTGCGCTCGCCATTCAGGAAAATTACAACCAATTCGACGGATTTGTAGTGCTTCATGGCACAGATACCATGTCATACTCGGCTTCGGCATTAGGTTTTATGCTGGAGGGACTTTTCAAACCCGTTATTTTTACCGGGTCGCAGTTGCCCATCGGTGTGCTGCGTACCGATGCCAAGGAAAATCTGATTACTGCAGTGGAAATAGCCGCTGCCCACTCCAACGGCGATGCCATGGTGCCCGAGGTGTGTCTGTTTTTCGAGGATAAACTCTTCCGGGCCAATCGGACTACAAAGCAGAATTCCGAACACTTCAACGCGTTTGCTTCGTACAATTATCCCCTTCTGGCCGAAGCAGGCGTACACATCAAATATTTCCCCAACTACATCCGCAAGCCCGACTCTCACGCCACACTCAAAGTGAGAACCAAAACCGACCGCAACGTAGCCATTCTGAAAATCTATCCCGGCATTACGGAGCACACCGTGCAGGGTATTCTGAGCATTCCGGGGCTGAAAGCGGTAGTGCTTGAAACATTCGGTGCAGGAAATGCACCCCGTTTCGACTGGTTTTACCGCGCGTTGAAAAGTGCCGCCGAGCGAGGAATTATCATTGTGAATAAATCGCAATGCAGCACCGGAACGGTAGAAATGGGATTGTACGAAACCAGTCTGAACCTGCTCAATGCAGGCGTCATTAGCGGATACGACAGCACCACCGAGGCGCTTATAGCGAAACTGATGTACCTGCTGGGCGAAAATGAGGATGTGGAAACGGTAAAAAGACTGATGGTAACGAATTTGTGCGGAGAGATAACGGTCCCCTGAAAAAGTTTTCAGGAGCGTAGCTCTGTCGTCTTTTTAGTAATGTGGATAATATGATAATGTTGGATAGGCGTAGCTCTGATTTGCACATAGAAATCACCACTACGTGGCTCAAAGAATTTAATATCCTATTTTCTACAAAGAAATCAAACCTACAGTGCTTCAAATACATTTTACCAACAATTCAACTTATTAATCTGTCACAAATAACCGGGAGTTTAAAAGTTTTCAGGAGTGTAGCTCTGTAGTCTTTGTAGTGATGAAGATTGGGCGGTAATGTTGGAGGGGCGTAGCCTTGATTTCTGAAAAAATAATCAAATATTTATTCTATTTTTGTAAACACGATCCTGTGAAATTCAAATGAATTCAAAAAAACATATTATGGCAAACACCTATACTCAATTGTACGTGCAAATAGTATTTGCAGTTAAGGGGAGCGAAAACGTTATAAGAGAAAAATTACGTGAAGAACTGGAGAAAATAATGTGTAAAATAGTAACCGACAACAAATCAAAACCAATAGCTGTCTATTGCAATACTGACCATACACACATTCTTATAGGTTTACACCCGACTATATCTGTTTCAAAAATAGCAGAAGCAATTAAATCAGGATCATCGGGATGGATCAATCGAGAGCATAAAATTGTTGGAACCTTTAGCTGGCAGGATGGATATGGAGCTTTTACTTACTCAAAATCCCAACTCGATGATGTTGTAAAATACATTCTCAATCAACCGGAACATCACAAGAGAAAAACATTCAAAGAGGAATATCTGGAGTTTTTGAACAAGTTTGATATTCCGTACCATGATCAATATTTATTTGATTGGTTGGATTGACATATCACACCTACCGTACTTGTAGATGTTTTCTTCTTCTCCCACAGAGTTTATCCTGCAAGGCGGGAAGGGAGTTGGAGGGGGCTTTTACCACACCACAATTTCGTCCAGAAAAACCCAACCGCCTTTTATTCCGTTTGGAAGTGCCTGATAGCGAATGTAGCGGGCATTCGTGCTGCCACTCCACCCGAAATGATGAAATACTGTTCCGGGTGTCTTTGTATCGTAAGGTGTCAGCACCCTGGTTAATTCCGTGAATGTTTTATTATCATCCGAAACGGAAACCACCACTTCCTTCGGAAAGTAAATCCAGGGTCCCGGACTCTGCATAAAGCGTGCTGTGATGTATTTCAGCGATGTTTTCCTGCCCATATCTATCGTTACGTCCATTCCTCCGGTCATAAATCCCTGCCAGCGTCCGTCGCCGTGCGAGAGTCCGCCCGTCTGGCCGTCGATCAGTGATTTTTCACCTGCAGCCGGGTAGTATTGGTTGATTGGAATGGTGTAAATCACTTTTTTCCCGATACCCCAATGGTAATCAAACCGTTGGCTGATGGATTTTCCGATTGCTTTATTCTTTTCGAAAAGTTGTGCTGTGATAGTGGCTGAATCTCTGACTAGAATTGAATTCCCGTACATCGGGGAAGTAGCATCGGGGGCAGCTCCGGTTGTGGTGTATCGGATATCCACTCCGTATTTTTCGGTAGAAAGAGATACCTGAATGGCTTTTGCAACGGTATCAACATGATGTTCAAAAGCCACTTCGTCCGATAATGTGAACGTATTAATTTCTTTGCTTTGCAAATAGGGAATTTTCTGATTGGCTCTTCGTTTGAAATCATTCCAGTCCTTGTTTTCGGTGTTTGTCCAGGCAACTTCCGAAAGCGCCAGTACACGTGGATACAGCATGTAATCGGCCTGTTTTTCTGTTCCGATATATTCGGTCCATAGATTGGATTGCACTCCCAATATGTGTGTGGCTTCCTGTGGTGTCAAACTTTCGGGAACCGGATTGTAGCCATACACTTTTTCGAGCGGCAAAAATCCACCAATCGCTTCGGGTTGAGTGCCTGGATTAGCCTGATAGCTGTCGAAGTACATGAACTCACCGGGTGTCATAATGGCATCGTGACCGCTTCTGGCTGCCAGAATACCGCCGCTTTCGCCCCGCCACGACATTACCGTAGCTTCGGGAGCCAGTCCGCCTTCCAGTATCTCGTCCCAGCCAAGCAGTCTCCGGTTGTGTTTTTTCAGAAATTTCTCTATTCTTCTTACCAAATAACTCTGCAGCTCATTCTCGTTTTTCAGCCCTTCTTTCTTCATTCGTGCGCGGCATTTCGGGCAATTCTTCCAGTGGCTTTTGTCGGCTTCGTCTCCGCCGATGTGAATGTATTCTGATGGGAAAATAGCCATTACTTCCTTCAGCACATTTTCAATAAAAGTAAAAGTCTGTTCGTTTCCAATGCAAAATTCGCTTTGTTTGTAAGGCTGCCCTGCACACGAAAGGTGCGGATATACAGCCAGCACTTCTTCCGAATGTCCGGGCATTTCTATTTCGGGAATGACCGTAATGTGTCTTTCGGCAGCGTACTGTACTATTTCGCGGGCTTCTTTTTGCGTGTAAAATCCTCCGTATGCTTTTTCGCCGCTGCGAATGTCCACGTATTGGCGCGGATTGGTAGCCCACCAATCTTTCCAGCTTTGGTGGGTACGCCAGGCAGCTACCTGCGTGAGAAGAGGATATTTTTTGATTTCGAGTCGCCAGCCAGGACCATCGGTGATGTGCCAGTGAAAACGGTTGATTTTCAGGTGTGCCATCATATCCAGGTGTTTCCGGATAAAATCAGTAGAATAAAAATGACGGCTTACATCGATGTGAACACCCCGATACGGGAAGCGGGGTGAATCGGAAACTGTAACGGAGGGCACCGTGCGGTCGGCTGTAATCAGTTGAAGCAGGGTCTGAATCCCGTAAAATATTCCCGTTTCAGAGCGGGCTGAAATGTTTATTTCCGAAGGATTTACCACGAGCCGGTAACCTTCGTCGGATTCAGGGAATTGCGCATGCTGACCGACTTCGAGCCTGATTTTTGAAACGGCTGTTTTCCCGGTTCCGAAGGTGAATCCCGCGCCAATCAGGTAGTCGGTTAACCGGCGTCGGGATTTATTCGGTATGTCAGAAAATTGAATATCAGCCGCTTGTGACAGCTGGTAGTTTCCTTCACCGGCTTTGATGCTGTTGGGCTGTGGAATAATATTGTATTGTGCAACGGCTGACGGTATGCAAAAAAGCAGAGAAACCATCAGCAGTTGAAGAATAAATGATTTTTTCATGGTCAAATGATAAGGTATTTGTTGTTCACGAAAAAC
>JAGPGR010000171.1 GCA_018055865.1 Paludibacteraceae bacterium
GGACTTGTCGGCGCTGTTCAGCGCTCACCTGTTTGTCCGTGAGGAAGGATCCGGTTCGCGGCGGATTTTGGAAAATGCCCTCCTGAAAGAAGGGGCGAACCTCAGCAGTTTCGGGCGGGCAACCGTGGTTGGCGGCATCGGTCCGATCAAGCAGTTGGTGGCGGAGAATCGCGGCATCGCCTTTCTCTACCGCATCTCGGTCGAGAAGGAGCTGGAGGAGGGGACGCTGAAGGAGATTCCGATCCGGCGCTTCGTAGTGACGCATCCGTTCCATGTCGTCAATCTGAAGGAATTTCGTGATCGCGGGCCGCTCCAGGAACTGCTGTCTTTTTATCGCTGATGGGGATGCACCGAACTGTGCTGGGATGCGCTAGCCATCAGCCATTTGTGACGCTCAAAAGTAAAACTAACTTTTCATCACCAATTAATCTTTGACAAACCTGTGGCAGTAGTGTAACTTACTATAGGGACTTTACGATAGAAGACATTTTTTGCCTTCACGTCCGTGTCTGTGTAAAGCGATTCCCAAAAGGATTGTGCACTAACAGAAAGAGGGAAATAGTAAATGAAAATTTTTGACTATGAAGACGTACAATTAATTCCGAACAAGAGTGTTGTTCAAAGCCGTTCTGAATGCGACACAACTGTCGTACTAGGTGGCCGCACGTTCAAATTGCCGGTGGTGCCTGCGAATATGCAGACTATCCTGGACGAAGAACTTGCTGAAAAGTTAGCACGGGAAGGTTATTTCTACATCATGCACCGTTTTGATGAAGCGAGCCGTTTGCCGTTCATCCAACACATGCATGAAAAAGGTTTGTTTGCTTCCATCAGTTTGGGGATCAAAGAAGCAGAATTCGATTTCGTAAATGAATTGGCGGCTAAAAAAGCCGTTCCTGAATATACAACAATCGACGTGGCGCATGGTCATTCCGATGAAGTCATCCGTATGATCAAACACGTCAAAGCAGTGATGCCGGAAACATTCCTGATTGCCGGTAATGTGGGCACTCCTGAAGGCGTCCGTGAATTGGAAAACGCCGGAGCCGATGCTACAAAAGTGGGAATCGGACCTGGTAAAGTCTGCACGACCAAAATCAAGACTGGTTTCGGTACAGGCGGCTGGCAGTTGGCGGCGGTAAGCTGGTGCTCGAAAGCAGCAAGCAAACCGATCATCGCTGACGGCGGGGTCCGCACAAACGGAGACATCGCCAAATCGATCCGTTTCGGTGCGACAATGGTCATGGTCGGCTCGTTATTGGCCGGACACGATGAGTCACCTGGCGAAACGAAGGAAATCAACGGCCGCTTGTACAAAGAGTACTTCGGCAGTGCTTCCGAATACCAAAAAGGCCAACGCAAAAACGTTGAAGGCAAGAAGATCTTGACGCCTTACCGCGGTACGATCGCAGACACATTGAACGAAATGCGCGAAGATCTGCAATCCTCGATCTCCTATGCGGGCGGAAGAGATATTTCTGCTATCCGTAAGTGTGATTATGTATTGGTCAAAAACTCCATCTACAACGGCGACAGCAACCAAGGCATCATCGAAGCCGGACGCAGCTCATATGGCGAAGGCGACACGATCCTTTAAAATCACACAAATATTCCTGGAAACAAACGTTTCAGGATGCAGACAGAAAGAGGCCCTTACACGAAAGCGTAAGGGTCTCTTTTTTTTGAAAGCAAAAATTCAGTTTATAATTTTATATTTAGCAGAACAGAAAAAAAACGCGAATGCGCTTTTGCTTCAAAATATAAAAGAAACAGAGAAATACAATTTTGTATTTCTAAAGTTTTTATAACGGTAAACCAACTTTTTTAATATGCAAATGTCAACATAGCACATATTGAAAACAATGATAAATCCATTAAAAACCTAGCTGAATTGCAAAAGAAACATTTAATTTCAACATATTAAAAATATTTTAATTGTATGTTGTGTAAATAAAGTTGTGTAAAAGCACGGTTTTTTACATTTTACCAGGGAATGGAAAACCAAAAAGAACGGTGCTATACTGAGTTCAACAAAGGAAATCCTTTGTTGGGAATACAACAAATGTTTGATAATCGACAAGGATGAAGCGCTGGTAACGGTCGTCACTGTCGGAAAAACACTTGCTGGGGGTAGATTGTATCGGCCAATTAACTATGAGGCAGTCACATGCACGTTCCTTGGTTCACCCATAGATAATATACCTTTACTCCGTTTTAAAAACCTTCATTTAAATTAATTTTTTTTTTCAAAAATGACTCATCCTCACTCAATGATGAAATTCCTCGCTACAAATGAATAAGGTGATTTATTTTATGGGTTTGTCGGGAAAACAAGTGGATGAATGAACTGCTTCAGGCAGTCTGCAGGTTAGGACACGCGTCCTAGCCTGTTTTTCCTTTTTACAGGAAGTCCAGAGATGCTAGTGTTGAAACAACGAGCATAGAGAAACGGTCATCGATCAGCCTGGCATGCGTATATGCTCCTTATCCTATAAACCAAAGCATATTAGTGGAATATTTTGCTGGCGCTTTTGCCACTTGTTCATGCTGAATATCTTTGCTGGATAGGTTGTCAGCGGTAGTTAAATCCTTTAAAATGAAACTACTGCTACCCAGTACTCCTAGGATTAAGGACAAAACAATAAACTTTTTCATGATAGCTACCCCTTTTCTAAAAAAATATTTTCCTTGATAGTTACATTATAAAGTAGATAAATGCAATTTGATCCAATTAGTCGTATAATACTTTTAAAAACAAGGAAGAAGATGCCTGTGAAAAAAGATTTCGGAGATGTTTTTAAAGAAATCAGGATAGATAGAGGTTATTCTCAACAGTATGTCGCAGAAGGCATTATGGGGCAATCTGCCTATTCTAAAATAGAGAGAAATGAAATAGAACCTACTTTTCGAAAATGGTTGGCGATCCTTGAAAAACTGAATATATCAGTGGAGGAGCTCCGTTACATATTGAATAAAGAAAGTTTGACCATAAAAGAAAAGCTGATCAATGAATTTTTCTCATTGAAGTATAATCACCATGATGATTTGCAATTGCTTAAAAATGAGATTCTTGCGTATTTAAAAGAAGAGGAAGACTATTTGTTAAGAAATCTTTACTACGCATGTGAAAGTTTGATTGCTTTAAATACAACCCAAAACGTTGAGGAAGCACAAGTGTTTGCCAAAAAAAAATGGGAGCGGTTGGAAAAGTTTGATAGGTGGTATTTACTGGATATCCGATTAATAAACTACATTTTATTTATTTTCCCGATTGATGTAGCCGTGAACATTGGTGAAAGAGTAATCCAACAATTAGAACCTTACCAGAATCTGAAGGAAGCTGAAGTTCTATTGAACAATGTGGATATCAATTTGGCTATTTTACTGATCGATGACAAGAAATATCCGGAAGCTCTTGCCTACTTGGGAAAAGTGATCCCTTTATGTAAGCAATATTAAAAATATAACCAATTAGCAATTGCTTATTCCAGAAAAGGACTCATTTTACAAAAAACAGGGAAAATGGATGAAGGCTCCGAGTACATAAAGAAGGCTTACGCTATCTTGAACGCGATCGAAGACACAAAGCTGATAAGCGAATTAGAAAAAGAACTTTCTTATTATTTGGATTTGGGAGACAAAGGTCCGCACCAACTGGAGATTTCGCTGCAGGAGTAGGGTTTTCCGCCTTCGGAAAATCAAATAGAGGTTGCAGCTTCCGCTCATAAATCACAAAAAAATCGGCTATCCAGATCAAATGGATAGGCGTTTTTTTGTTGTCTGGTGTCGGCCGAACGTAAAATGAAAGACAGCGAACAGTCGACGAAATCCGCATCGGTTTGCTGAACGCAAAGTGAAGTACGCCGAACAGTCGACGAAAGCCGCATCAGTTTGCTGAATGCAAAGTGAAGGACGCCGTACAGTCGACGAAAGCCGCATC
Source organism: Paludibacteraceae bacterium (assembly GCA_018055865.1). Taxonomy (GTDB): domain Bacteria; phylum Bacteroidota; class Bacteroidia; order Bacteroidales; family Paludibacteraceae; genus UPXZ01. The sequence goes on from JAGPGR010000171.1 coordinate 3,941, forward strand.
AGTTTGCTGAACGCAAAACGAAAGCCGCCGAACAGCCGACGCCGCCCACATCAATCGGCGATTCGTAAAGAAAGGTCTGTTCAAAATCCGATAACATTCTTCAAGAACAAAAATTTCCTTTGTGTTTGGCAAGTAGCTATAATAAGGATGTAAGTGTTTACGAAAAGTCAGTACACATCGTTGCGACATCCAGAAGGAGGAATGGAATATGGCTGAAATCACTATTTTTGGCAAAGGGAACATGGGAAGTGCAATCGGCAGCAATTTTGAGGCCGCCGGGAATCAGTTAACGTACCTCACAAAGGAGACACCTGTGGAGCACTTGGGCGATATTGTGGTTTTATCGGTTCCGTATCCTGCTATTGCCGGCATTTTGGCTGCCCATCGCAATCTGTTCGCCGGCAAAATCGTCATTGACATCACCAATCCCCTGAATTTTAAAACTTTCGACAGCTTGGTTGTGCCGCCCGACAGCTCAGCCGCAGCTGAAATCGCCAAAGAAATTCCGGATGCTTCTGTCATCAAAGCCTTCAACACGAATTTCGCCGCCACCTTGGTGACCAAGAAAGTGGCAGGTGAACATCCAACAACCGTTTTGCTGGCGTCCGATGATCAGGAAGCCAAGGATAAACTGGTTGCCGCATTGGAAGGCAGCGGACTGGCATTCATCGATGCCGGCTCGCTGAAACGGGCCCGCGAGCTCGAAGCGATGGGCTTCCTGCAGATCACTCTGGCTGCTTCCGAAAAAATCAGCTGGGCGGGCGGATTCGGCATTTTCCTCTGAAATTTATACAACACTGATAGTATACGCAAACAATCGGATACCCGCGAAGGATATCCGATTGTTTTATTTTGCTTGGTGTCGGCCGAACGTAAAGTGAAGGACGCCGAA
>JAGPGR010000172.1 GCA_018055865.1 Paludibacteraceae bacterium
CTCTAGAGGAGAAAAAGCTGACATTACTTTTGGAGGTCAAAGCACCTATATCCTGCAAGTGCATGGAAAGAAAGATGCTTATATTTTTATGGCTGATATGTGGCGGCCCCGCTTTCCAATCGATGGACGATACATGTGGCTTCCCATCCGGTTTGAAGACGATATTCCATACATCGAATGGAGTGATAGTTGGGATTTGAATGTGTTTAAAGATGAATAAAATACTCAGAACTTTGAAAAGTACAAATAATTATCAGATAATGAATAGAATACCATATTTAACTTTTTTTCTTATTGTACTGTTTTTTAACAGTTGTGCAGCAAAAAAAGTCGTTTCACAAAAAGAAGATGTTTTATCCATCATTCAAAAAGTGAACAACTACTGGCAAATAAACAATCCAAACCACGGAAGAGCTTTCTGGGACAATGCAGCGTATCATACAGGTAACATGGAGGCATATTTTGTAACAAAAAATCCGGAATATCTGAAATTTTCTGAAGACTGGGCAGTTCACAATAAATGGAAAGGAGCCAAATCCACCGATAAATCGAAATGGAAATACTCCTATGGTGAAACAGATGAATATGTACTTTTTGGTGACTATCAGATTTGTTTTCAGGTATACGCCGATCTTTACACCATTCAGCCCGATCCGGTTAAAATAGCCCGTGCTGTTGAAGTGATGGAGTATCAGATGAGTACTCCTGCAAAGGATTACTGGTGGTGGGCAGACGGACTTTATATGGTAATGCCGGTAATGACAAAACTATACAAAATAACCGGGAACGAACTTTATCTTGAAAAACTGGATGAATACCTGACGTATGCCAACAGCATTATGTTCGATGAACAAGCCGGACTTTATTACAGAGACATCAAATACGTTTATCCCAAACATACAACCCGGAATGGGAAAAAAGATTTTTGGGCCAGAGGAGATGGATGGGTGTTTGCCGGCCTGGCTAAAGTAATAAAGGATTTGCCCGAAAACCACGCACACCGGAGTAAATATATTGCCCGCTTTCAAACGATGGCTGAAGCCATTGCAGCATGTCAGCAACCGGAAGGCTACTGGACCAGAAGTATGCTCGATACGGAGCATGCACCCGGTCCTGAAACAAGTGGCACAGCATTTTTTACGTATGGATTTCTTTGGGGAATGAATAACGGGATTCTCGATAAGTCTGTTTATCACCCCGTTGTTGAAAAATCATGGAATTATCTGACTAAAACGGCGTTGCAACCTGATGGAAGAGTGGGCTACGTACAGCCCATTGGCGAAAAGGCGATACCCGGTCAAGTCGTCGATGCAAATTCAACAGCCAATTTTGGTGTTGGCGCATTTTTACTGGCCTCAAGTGAAATGGTTCGTTATATTAAATAGAAATACATATTTACGTCAAAAAAATATTAAACCCAAGCGAATTTCCTGAGCCAATCGGGAGTATTAGTTTCATAAAAAAAAATATAGCTATGAAAAAGACTGCTATTCTCTTATTCATTTTCATTTTGCCGGTTCTTGCAGTTGGGCAAGTTTCATTCGGAAAACCGGAGAAAATAAACGAAAACTGGCGTTTTATCCTTCAGGATGTTAAAGATGGAGAAGAAAAGAATCTCAATGATTCGCGCTGGGAGAAAATTGACTTACCGCACGACTGGAGTGTGAAAGGTTTGTTGAGTCCAACACTCGCAAGTTGCACCGGCTATCTGCCAGGCGGTATAGGCTGGTATCGTAAAACATTAAATATTCCCAAAGAAAGAGAAAACGAAAAAGTTTATCTTTATTTTGAAGGAGTTTACAACCGGAGCGAAGTATTTGTCAATGGCCATTCTATCGGCAAACGACCCAATGGATATATTTCTTTCCTTTATGACGCCACACCGTATGTCGTTTTTGGTGAAGATAACGTCATAGCTGTACGCGTTGATCATAGCCGGTCTGCTGATTCGCGCTGGTACACCGGCTCCGGAATTTACAGAAACGTTTGGACGGTTTATTCAAATCCGGTACATGTTGCTCAATGGGGTGTATTTGCCTATCCTACCCGAAACAAGAATCAGCACTCACTCAACATTGAAGTAGAGGTTCAAAACGGAACATCTGCCGGACAAACGCTGACATTGGTGAATGAACTTTTGGATAAAAACAAAAAAGTAGTTGCTAAGAGCAGTAATAAAATTCAGACCCCTGCCAACCAATCAATTAAACTAACAGAAAATTTAAAAGTAAAAGATCCTGCGTTGTGGAGTTTGGAAAATCCTTATTTGTATGAACTAAAAACAACGTTGCTGCAAAACGGAAAAGTAATTGACTCATCCACTGTCAATACCGGGTTCAGATATTTTACATTTGATCCGGATAAAGGTTTCGCACTGAATGATACCCGGATGAAGGTGAAGGGTGTGTGCCTGCATCACGATGCCGGTGTGTTGGGCTCGGCTGTTTACCGGGATGTTTGGAAAAGAAGGCTTACGAATTTGAAGGAAATAGGAGTAAACGCTATCAGAACAAGCCACAATCCTCAGGCTTCGGATATTTATGAACTTTGTGACGAATTGGGTCTTCTAGTCATGGACGAAGCTTACGACGAATGGGAATTTCCCAAAAGAAAATGGATTGAGGGCTGGAATAAAGGAACTCCCGGTTTTCAGGGTTCATTTGATTTCTTCGAAGAATGGGGTGAAAAAGACCTGGGTGATATCGTAAAAAGAGACCGCAATCACCTGTCAGTTTTTGCCTGGAGTATTGGCAATGAGGTGGACTATCCGAATGATCCATATTCTCACCCTATTTTGGCAGGCGATAAAGAAGGATTTACTCAACCAATTTTCGGAGGATATAAAAAAGATGCTCCTGATGCAATGAGATTAGGTTTGATTGCAAAGAAACTGGTTGCCGTAGTGAAACAATTCGACAAATCGCGTCCAACTACCGCCGGACTTGCAGGTGTTGCCATGTCAAATGAAACCGAATACCCCGGAGCGCTGGATATTGCCGGTTACAACTACACGGAAAGTATGTATGACCGCGATCATAAAAAATATCCTCAACGGGTTATTTTTGGAAGTGAAAACCGACATGAATTGAGTGCATGGAAAGCCGTAAGAGACAAAGAATTTATTTTCGGGCAATTTCTCTGGACAGGCATCGATTACCTGGGCGAATCCGGTAGCTGGCCTTCAAGAGGGTTTTATTCCGGATTGCTGGATTTTGGAGGATTTATAAAACCCCGCGGTTATTTCCGCCAGTCGTTGTGGTCTGATAAACCAATGGCATATCTGGGAACGTATCCAACGCCTGTCAGAGGAAGCCGCTCGCAGATGAAAGACGTTTGGTCACAGCTTGATGCTGATAATAGCAACAATTACGAGGAAAAAGTTCCCTCGATGGATGCCTGGCCACTTTGGAATTACCAGGAAGGTCAGTTAATACGCGTGGTTTGTTATACCAATGCTCCGAAAGCCCGGTTGCTGCTGAATGGAAAAGAGATTGGGAAAACTCAACCGTATAATGAAAACACCGGAATAATCTTCTGGGATATTCCTTATGAACATGGAACTCTGTCTGTACAAGGGTTAGATAATACGGATAAAGAAATCAGTAACTACCAGATAAAATCGTCGAAACAACCTTATGCGCTTGAAGTTACTTCTGCCGACAAATCCGTTTCTAAAGGTCATGTTGCACAAATAACGGTTCAGGTGGTGGATGAAAACGGTATTCCGGTGATGTTGTCAGATAATGAAATCACTTGCAGGGTTGTGGGCGACGGTAAACTTCTGGGGCTCGAAGCCAGCAACAATGAAGATATGAGCGATTACACCGACAATAAACAGCGTGTATTTCACGGACAAATTCTGGCCTATATTAAGCCAACAAAAGAGTCGGGAAGTATTAAAGTGAGATTTTCATCTCCCTGGTTGAAAGATGTAGAAACGGATATCCTGATAAATTGAAACAGTAAAATCTAAGTTTAAAAAAATTAAGACAGTCTCATTTTTTGAGGCTGTCTTAGTTTTAAACGAGTTGCTGCATTTATAAAAATGCATCTGCAAGAAAATACTTGAAATTTTCTCTAAAAATATTTCACCTCTGTTCCTCTGATACTTGTTAACAGTTTATTAGCCAGGCTGCTGGCTCCGAATCGGAACAGTTTATTGTTGAGCCATTCGTCGCCAAGTATTTCTTTTACAAGTGTGAAATGTTTTACGGCATCTTCGGATGTTGCTATGCCTCCTGCCGGTTTGTAACCCACTTTTTGTCCGGTTTTTTCGTTCCATTCTTTAATGGTGGAGCACATGATGTATGTGGCTTCCGGTGTGGCTGCAACAGGGATTTTGCCGGTGGATGTTTTGATAAAATCGGCTCCGGCTGCCATAGCGAGTACAGACGCTTTTTTGATATTTGCTGCCGTTTTGAGGGCACCTGTTTCCAGAATAACTTTCAGATGTGCATCCCGGCAAGCTGATTTTATTTCTGTCAGTTCTTCGAATACTTCATCATACTTGCCAGTCAGCATTTTCCCAACCGAAATTACCACGTCAATTTCAGTTGCACCTTCCATCACACACATGGCTGTTTCGGCCACTTTCACTTCTATAAAAGTTTGCGAAGCAGGAAAACCGGCCGATACTGCAGCAATGCCAATCGGTTCTGTTAAAGTCGCTTTTACGGTTGAAACCATGGATGGAAACACGCAGATAGCTCCAACATTGGGAATGTCCGGGAAATTTTCTTCAAAATCATTCACTTTTTCCACCATGGTCCTGATCTCTTCTTCGGTATCGGTTTCCTTGAGCGAAGTGAGGTCAATACTATTAAAACAACGT
>JAGPGR010000173.1 GCA_018055865.1 Paludibacteraceae bacterium
TTCGTTGGTGTGGATGACCAGTCTTTTCAGTGTTGATTTTTCGTTGGCAGCCGCTTTACCTATAGAAATATGATTTTCGCGCATGGTGTAGTTCATGTTTTTTTCATTTTCGCGGAATTTGATTTGCGCAAGCCCTTCCTGTTGTGTGTTTGCCGTAGCCGTTTTGCCCGACGAGGCGGCAGTCGGTGTTGTTACACTGGTTACCGGTGCTTTCTGTTGCTGCGTTTTATCTTCTTCGAAAACCAGATTTTTATTGAACCGAACCCTCACTTTTCCACGCTCCAGGATATCTATTTTTTGCAAAATTTCATCGTTGATATCCCAGTTGGAATATTTCGAATGTTTACCGTTGATGGAAATTTTTTCGGCAGCGCCTTCCGATTTCAGTGTTTCGCTCCAGTCGCGCTCGGCGGTCACTTTGCTGATGATGATAATCTGCTCGTTTTTAGGCACATTGCTGCCAAATTCTTTCTGTGCAAACTGCAGATTCCAATAATTGGCCAGCGGCGTGTAATCCGTATATCTGACAGCGTTTTTACGGATAACTTCGTAGAATTTGTTGATAATCGGTTTGGCCAGCGCCGGCGCCTGCAGTGATACACGCTCGTAGGTGGCAGGTGGCACAAGGATCAGAAAATCTGTGTCGAATATCATCCGTTCGTACACACTGTCGCGTTTCAGAATCTCGGTAAATACTTTTTCAATTTTCTCAACTATCTGCTGATTGGATATCGAATTCCATTCAGCATCGTTGTTTTTACCGAAAAAAAGGTTTTTGATTTTGTCAATTATCATAAGTTAACATTTTGTTTGCCCCTAATCTCCAGCTGTGTCCCGAATTATGGGGGAAGAGGAAAATTAGTGTGCTTTAATTGTTGTAAAAAGTATTAATGAAATGAATTAAACTACTTTGTTGTTATAAGATTCAGATAAGACAGACTACTTCATTTACCCCTACAAGGTGTCGGGTTCTATATTTTTTTTACATTCACTTTACTGCTGTTGAATATTTTTGATTTGAAATAGGATGTCAGGTATTTTTCTATTTCTTTCAGCGGCACTGCAACTGTAACCGGTCCGAATTCTGCCGCTTCGGGAATTTGATCGGGACCGTAAACAAAAAATATTTTTTTTGTATCAAAATAGAAGTTGCCGGATGCTTCGGGTAACGAGGTAATTTCTTCAGCTGATATAGTTCTGCTGCCTGCGGTAGCGGTTCTGCTGTTTATCGCTTTCAGTATCAGGTCCGACCAGGGAACGGCATCCACATTCAGCACATCGCTCAGCGTGAGCACTTTGCCTTCGGCATAATCGATATTTTTATAGGACAGTGAAAATTTTGAAACAGGGAGACCGGTCACGGTGTTTTCAACTACCTGTAGACTGAGGAATGCTGCATCCACAAAGACAGTTGTCATTTCTATCTGCTTGCTGTAAGTAGTCACTGAATCGAACACAAAACTCCTCATCTGATTTTCGGAAAAGTTAATAAAATCAATGTAATCTTCCTGAATTGCTTTTTGGAGCAGGACTTTGGTGAAACCTTCCGGATTTTGTGTGAAAATGTCGGAATAAATATAGTTGAGCAGGAATTCATCTTTTATTTCGGGCAGAAACAAAACGGATGCGTTGTAAGTGAGCATATAATCGGTGAAATCCTGCTGTTTTCTGACAATAATAGTGGAGTAGGTGAATTCATTTCTGTTGTTGCTCACACCCCTATTGGTGATGTAATTGATTTTATACTGATCGTTTTCCCGGATAAATCCGGCTTCTCCGCTTACCTTGTATGAGGTGATTTGCAGCGTTTTTTTATCCCGCAAATCGTAAGTCATGGTAAAGTGAAACATGTTTTCAACAGTTCTGCCGAAATCAACGATTTTCACATTTTCAAACGACCAGCTTTCTGCAAATTTTTCCATATCAGCCACAATATTACTCCGGCTTACATCGTTTTCGCTGAAATATTTATCTGCTTTTTCGGCAAACACTTCTGATGTCCGATCAAAATCACCGTTGGAACGGTATTCCATCATGTTTGTAAGGATTGATTCTGCTTTTTTCTCGCTCAGCGAATGACCGAAAAATTGACTGTCCGACAGAAAATAATACAAAACCGGAAGGCATATCAAAGCCAAAACGACATACAACCACTTTTTGCTTCGGGATTTATCCGTTTCTATGGCAGTTGTAGTTGGTTTCGATTGAGGTGCAGGGGTGTTGTTGGCCGGTTTCGGTTGAGGTGTTGCTACTGAAGGTTCATCGTCTGTCACTACTTCAAATTCTTCGGGTACCACTTCTTCGTAATCTTCCTCTTCAATAATAATGGCGCCGATTTGTTCCTGAAGATTTCCGGAGAGTATGTTTTTCAGCACGGAAGCCGATTTTATGCGCATCGCTGGATCTTTTACCAATGCATCATGGAGGGCAATACGCCAGTTATCGGGCAGTTCAGCCAGCTTGGACGTCACGTCTTCCTCCAGAATTTTCATCATAGTCTGAATTTCACCCGAATTGGATTCGACCGGAAATAACTCTTTGCCGGTCAGCAGTTTATAGGAAATAACTCCCCACGACCACAAATCGGTATTGTGCCGAATGGGCTCACCTTTCAGCTGTTCGGGGCTGCTGTATTGCAGCGTTCCTCCTTCAAAACTGCTGGTAAAGCGGCTTTTATTGTCCGGTTCAGACACTTTCGACAAGCCGAAATCGGCTATTTTGGGAGTGAATGTAGTTCCCTGAATCGTGGAATGAACCTCCATCAGGATGTTGGATGGTTTCAAATCCCGGTGGATCACGTTGTGACTGTGCAGAAATTCCAATCCGTCGAGTATCCCCAGAGCAATAGATTCCTTGTCTTTTTGTTCAGGAGGATTGTCCTGAAGTATGTCGCGCAGGCTTCCAGCAGAATAGTAAGGCATCACGGCAAAATCATAGGTTCCCGTAGGCTGAATGAAGGTGCTTACATGCTCGTACCTGGCTATATTGGGGTGCACGGGCAGGTTGCCGGTCATGCCGAATTCATCGGCCAGACTGAATTTCTTATTCCCGATGGTTTTTACTTCCGAAATTTTGAGCGCAACAAATCTGTTGTCAAGCGTATCGTAGGCCTTATAAACGGTCCCGAAAGTGCCGATGCCGATTTTATCGGTGTTTACATCGTATGTGTATCTGCTGAAAAATTCTTCCTGTGTCATAATCGTACTGAAACCGGCTATATAGAAAATGTATCCAGCTACAAATATAGTTTATTTTTTAGAAATATGGAGTTGAATGTTACCGGATATTGCGCTGCAAAGTTACAAACGGTTTTCGGTTGAATAACGTGATTGACAAAAATTATTCCATTTCAAAAAAAAACGAAAAGCTGCACACGCCTGAAGCACATGCAGCTAATCTTCTACAGATGAAAAAAAACAATTAATGTTTGTTACCGCGATTGAAGAAATCGATGGCTTCGAGTTCTTTACGAATTATTGCTTCTTCTTCGTCGGTAATATTCTGGAACGGAGTACGGTTGATACCCAAATCAAGCCCCAGGAACTTCATGATGCGTTTTCCGCAAACGATATTTCCACGGTATTTGGCTATCACGTTGATTACATCCTGCGCGTAATTCTGCAGTTCACGGGCTTTCTCAATATTTCCTTTATTATATTCATCAATAATTCCGACAAGAACATTTCCTATGTAGCTTCCGGTGCCGCTGATGCCGCCCTGAGCTCCTCCCATAATCAAACCATTTAATATTGATTCATCCTGTCCGTGGAGCATATCAAATTTTCCGTCTTTGTAAAGCATGCACTGGTTATACTCATACAGGTTTTCGTAGGTGTATTTTATTCCTGCCAGATTCGGAATACGGTCTTCTGCAGCTTTCAGGAATGGAAGCATAGGCAGGTAAACGCCGTTCAAAACCGGTATATGATAGAAATAGAATGGCAGATCAGGTGCTCCGCAAGCAATTTCCTCACAATATTTTACCAGTTCTTCCACACGCCCGGCTTTGGGGAACGGCGAAGCCATAGCGCCGATACCGAATGCACCGATTTCCTGTGCGTGTTGTGCCAGTTTGTGACAGTCCTTGATGCAGGTAGCTCCTACATGAACAATCACCTTGAAACCTTCCGGAGCAGTGGATACCCATTTTTCGGCCAGTTTCATCCGTTCTTCTACGGTCAGCATATAGCCTTCACCCGACGATCCGTTGATGAAAACACCAATCAAACCGTTGTTTTGCAATAGTTTACCGTAAGCTGGAATCGGACTCAGATCGAGTTCACCGTTCTTGTCGAACGGGGTGAACGGGGCAACTATCAGCCCTTTAATTTTTTCGAATTGCATAATATTTAATTTTTTAAGAAATTGTATTTTTTTTTTCTGAAACGATATTTATTTCGGATGCTAAATTCTCCGATTTATTTCGTATTTTTTTCGTAAGCAGCCAGTTCTTCGGCCGTATAAGTCAGTTCTTTTTTCGGCTTCAGGAAGAAGAGGAAAACCACCACTGCCGCCAGCACCACGATGGCCAGCTTGCTGAAATCAACGCCAAGACTTCCGGCATCGGTAGAGCCGCCGAGTATCAGCGTAACCGAGAATCCGGCAAATACTCCCACCATATTCATAATTCCATAGGCTGTAGCACGGTATCTTTGAGGAATAATCTGGCAGAGTATCGGCATATTGTTGGTATCGAACATACCGTAACCAATACCGAACAACATAGCCGCACCGATAAGTCCTAACTGTGAATGACCGTAACCCAGAAGTACCAGCGAAGGAATGGTGAGCGATAATC
>JAGPGR010000174.1 GCA_018055865.1 Paludibacteraceae bacterium
AAATGGTTCATGTTTTTTTGAGAAGAAACGATGAAATTACAGCTACATGTTTTGTTTGTTTTTCAGCGCATCGCCAACCGTTATTTTTTGTTCTCCTCTGAAAGCCATGATGTAGGCATGCGGAAATTTATCTGAAATTTTTTTCCGTAATGCTTCTATTTTTTCGAATGAATTTTCTTCGCCAATAGTATATTTGTAAAAATTTCCTTCACGATAGTAATTTACACCCGTCAATTTCTTAAACTCACGACTGTAAGGGCTTATTTTTTTTTCAAGAGCAAATAATTGGATCTTGAAAACAATTTGATTTTCGTTTACATTGCTTTTTATAGTGTCTGCTTTGTATGCCGGGATATCTTTGGCCACAATTTCTTTTCCTGATTTCTTGTCGTAATCGCGCTTGAAAATTTCGAAAGCATTGAAAATAGCTTTGGTCAGTTGATCTTTTCCTTCTTCGGTATTCAAAAATTTTTCTTCGGATGCATTTGAGATAAAGCCCAGTTCCACCAGCACACTCGGTGCAGCCGATTTGTGAAGCACCCAAAATCCCGCCTGACGTACTCCGCGGCTATATCGGTCAGCATCTCTGAACTGTTCCTCAATCAGTGAAGCCATTTTCAGGCTTTGGTCCAGGTACTTGTCCTGCATGAATTCAAAAATGATGTAGGAATCCACCGAATTGGGATCAAATCCCTGATATTTAGTCTGATAATCATCTTCGAGCATCATGACGGAGTTTTCACTCATAGCTACTTCCAGGTTCGTTTTTGTCTTGTGCAGCCCGAGCACGTACGTTTCGGTGCCGTGAGCTGATGAACCTCCCGTCGCATTGGTATGAATGCTGAAGAAAAGGTCTGCTTTATTGTTATTGACAATGTCGGCTCGTTGCTGCAGCGTCAGAAATACATCGGTAGTTCGGGTGTAAACAACTTTGATGTCCGGATAGTTTTCGTTTATCAAATTGCCCAGTTTTTTAGCAACCGACAGATTTATATTTTTTTCCTTGGAGTATTTGCCTACAGCACCGGAGTCATGTCCGCCGTGTCCGGCATCTATTACAACCGTAAATGGTTTTTGTGAGAATAAGGCAGCAGTTGAAATTATCAAAAACAGCATTACTATTCCAATGATTTTAAACAACGGTTTCATCTTTATCAATGTATCAAAATATTTAGTATATTGTTTATCTATCAAATATAGTGCAAAAGTAGCAAATTAATCTGTTGAACCCCTTTTAATAAATTCAAAAATATCAAATTTATTATAAAATTGAGATGAAATTAGCTGCCAGACTTATTTTTTGCTTAAATTTGCACTCCATTTTACTACAAGTGGGATATTAACTACACGATGCACGGCGCCAGGAGCTTTAAAAATATAAAAGTAAACGTATTAATCTGTTTGTTAACTTGTTTTTCGTGGATGCTGCCTGCATACGGACAACAAACTAACACCACACCTGTCCCCTTATCTGTGCAGCAACCTGTTGATAGTCAGAGCGTAGCGCAACCAAATGACACCACCCAAAAGAAGCAGGAGCGGTTCGACGCAGAAATTACCTATTCAGCTACAGATTCCATTGTTTTTTTTGGCGACGGCACCGGATTCCTCTACGGAGGTACCGATGTGAATTACAAAGAAATGAATCTCAGAGAAGCCAATCTGGTGCGCATAAAGATGGACAGTTCAATGATTTATGCCTACGGAAAAGTGGACAGCACCGGCGTTCTGACAGACAAACCCATTTTCAAAGATGAAGAATCCGAATACACCTCTAACGAAATAACGTATAATTTCAGATCAAAAAGAGGCTACGTAAGACAGGCCGTAACTCAGCAGGGCGATGGCTTCATTATCAGCAAGCGCACCAAAATTATTGATAATAATATACTTAATATAGCTGAGGGTAAATATACCACCTGCGATTTGCACGATCATCCGCATTTTTATCTGGGGTTGGCCAAAGCCAAGGTGAAGCCCGGCGAATACATCGTAACCGGGCCGGCAAACCTGGTCATACTTGATATTCCTGTTCCGGTGGCATTGCCTTTTGGCTTTTTTCCATTTAATACCAATTATTCTTCCGGTATTGAGATGCCATCGTTCGAAACTGAATTTACACGGGGATATGGATTGACCAACGGAGGCTACTATTTTGCCATCAACGATTTCATGGACCTGAGTCTTAAGGGAGATATTTACACCAAAGGCACCTGGGGCGTTGTAGCGCAATCAAATTATTTGAAAAGATATAAATTTAACGGAGGAATAAGCATTACGTACCGCGAGGATGTAACAGGAGAAAAGGATTTGCCCGATTACAGTAAATCAAAAAACTTCAGCATTCGATGGTCGCACTCCCAAAATCCGAAGGTAAATCCTTTTCGCACATTTTCAGCAAGTGTCAACTTTTCGACCTCCGGTTACAACCGAAGCAATATAAATAGTTACTTTACACCGGTAAATGCCGAAAACACCAAGAGTTCCAGCATCTCTTTTTCACAACGATTTCCGAACAACCCTTTTTCTATAACTGCCAACATAGGAATCGATCAGCGAACGCGTGACTCCACCATAAGCCTGACCATGCCCAATGTGTCAATATCCATGAGTAGAATTTACCCTTTCAAAAATAAAAACAGGATAGGAAAAGAACGATGGTATGAAAAAATTTCCATGTCGTACTCAGGCAATATATCCAACAGCATTACGGCCAAGGAAAATATGATATTAAAATCGTCGCTGGCCGATGACTGGCGCAACGGCGCGCAACATTCAGTACCAATCTCGGCATCGTTTAATCTGCTGGATTTCATTACATTGTCACCCACATTCAATTACAGAGAAAGATGGTATCTGAGTTCAATGGACCGGGAATGGGATGAAAAAAAACAGCGTACTGTCGATACGAAAATCAATGGTTTCAAACGGGTGTATGATTTTAATATGAATGTATCGGCCAATACCACGCTTTACGGGATTTATACACCCAACCAGAAGTTATTCGGAAATAAGATTATAGCCATCCGCCATAAGATTGACCCAAGTGTGGGGATGGGATATACGCCCGATTTTGGTGATGCTAAGTGGGGATTCTGGGATACATATATGAAAACATACGCTGATCCGAAAGACCCGACAAGAAGACTTTCGGAAGAGGTGCATTATTCAAGATACGAATCCGCCATGTACGGTGGCCCCGGCAGGGGAAAGAACGGAAACGTTTTTTTTACCCTTTCGAACAACCTGGAAATGAAAGTACGCAATGATAAAGATACTACCGAATCGAAAACGACAAAAATTGTAAGTCTGATCGATCAGTTTTCGGTGAGCAGCGGCTATAATCTGGCTGTTGACTCCATGCAATGGTCCAATTTCAGCGCCAATCTGCGTATTAAGATGGGTAAAGCATACACACTGAACCTGAGTGGCGCATTTGACCCGTATATGTATGGAGTGGGTCCCGATGGAAAATCTGTCAGAAGAATTAATCAACTGCGCTGGAATAACGGAAAATTCCCGAAGTTTTTAGGAACCAGCTTATCCTACAGCTATACTTTTACCAACGAAACGTTCAAACGAAAAAACAAAAAAGAAGCAAATACAGATTCCAATGAAGCCGGAACCGAAAAAGGTGCTTATGACGAGGATCCGAATAATCCAAACCAGGATCATACGCTGAATGTGCAAAACAAAGGTACGAATCAGAATCTGGATAATGCGGATGTTGACCCCGACGGCTATGAAAAAATGGAAATTCCCTGGAGTTTGTCAGCCAGTTATTCTGTAAGGCTGGGCGACGGGCCATTATTCGATTATGATAAGCTGGAATATAACCGCAGGTTGACTCATAATCTGAATTTTTCGGGAAATCTACAACTCACGCCCGGTTGGCAGATAAGCGGCACTACATCGTACGATTTTGAAGCCAAGCAATTTACTTACACCAGTTTCAACGTTACCCGAAATCTGCACTGCTGGACTCTCACCGGAAACTTCGTTCCGTTCGGTCCTTACAAAACATACAATTTTCGTATAGGAGTCAATTCCAGTATGTTACAGGACTTGAAATATGAAAAACAGGGAAATCGAGATAGTAATCAGAACAAAACTACCTGGTATTAGGTTATATATTTTCCGGTGTTTTTTTAAGCTAAAATACTCAATCTATCGCTAAATTTTTTTAATAATCACATATAAAAAAGGAAAACAAGAATGAAAATTACGAATAATGCAGTTGTAAATGCCGAATACGAACTTTATGTCGACGGTGATAACGGTGAACCTGAATTAATGGAGAAAGCTACCGCAGAGCAGCCACTCAATTTTATTTACGGTGTTGGTATGATGCTCCCCAAATTCGAGCAAAACCTGGATGGCCTCGAAACCGGCGATCCATTTGATTTTACTATTAGCAACGAAGAAGCCTATGGCCCGTATGACGACGAAGCAGTAATAGAACTGGAACGTGCTGTTTTTGAAATAGACGGTAAACTGGACGAAGAAATGGTGTTCGAAGGAAATGTGGTTCCACTCATGGACAGCGA
This sequence comes from Paludibacteraceae bacterium, assembly GCA_018055865.1. Classification (GTDB taxonomy): domain Bacteria; phylum Bacteroidota; class Bacteroidia; order Bacteroidales; family Paludibacteraceae; genus UPXZ01. The sequence continues at coordinate 4,548 of JAGPGR010000174.1, forward strand.
AGGCAACCGGCTGCAGGCTCAGGTGGTTTCTGTTACCGATTCACACGTCACAGTGGACTTAAATCATCCGCTTGCCGGCGAAAATCTTCACTTCAAAGGTAAAGTACTCGAGGTACGTGAAGCCACCGAAGAAGAACTCAACGCACTTTTGGGCGGCGGTTGCGGTTGTGGAAGCGGTTGCAGCTGCGACGACGAAGAGAGTTGCGGCAGCGGCAGCGGCGGATGTGGCTGCGGATGCTGAGTT
>JAGPGR010000175.1 GCA_018055865.1 Paludibacteraceae bacterium
ATTTGAGGGTGAGAGGCGAAGGAACTATTTTTTTATACATATTAGTTATAATATTGAAATTTATTGAAAATAGCTAGCAAAGATAAGACAATTATCATATACTTATGCACATTATCACTCTATTTGTGCATTTTATTTTATTTAAAAATCAAAAAAATACAGGGTCTTTTGTTTAAATCAGGCTTAATCGACTTCCAGGCTGTGATTGGCTTGGTTTTAATAAATTCGGTTTCGAGTGTAATATCTGCTGCTATACAAAGTTTTGTGTTTGGATGGCAGTTGGTAAGAATATCTTCCAGCATTTTCATATTCCGGTAAGGCGTTTCTATAAAAATTTGTGTTTGATTTTCAGTATAAATTCTGCTTTCCATTTTTTTCAGCGCTTTTATCCTTTCAGTTTGCTGTACAGGCAAATATCCCAGAAAAGCAAAACTTTGTCCGTTGAACCCTGAGGCCATGAGTGCGAGCAAAATGGACGACGGACCAACCAATGGAACCACTATAATACCCTGCTGATGCGCCAGAGCCACCACATCGGCTCCGGGATCGGCTATTGCAGGACAGCCTGCTTCCGAAATAATTCCCACATTATTTCCTTCTTTCAGAGGTTTCAGAAATTGGGCTATTTCTTCCGGCTTAGTATGTTGATTAAGTTCAAAGAAAGTCAGTTCGTCTATGTTGATTTCGCGATTGATTTTTTTCAGGAAACGACGGGCAGTTCGGATATCTTCTACTATAAAATACTGGATGGACGAAACAATTTCTGAATTTCCGCTTGGAAGGATTTTGTGCAATTCGGTTTGGCCCAGCGTGGTGGGAATAAGGAAAAGTTGCCCCTGAACACTATGAGGGGTTGTTCTCTGCAAATCTTGTTGATTATTATTCATGCTTTATTATTGGAAATTTTCAAAAATAAATATACATCAAAATCGTAATTCAAACCTAACAGAAAGAGCATTTAAGTGCACACGGTGAAATTTATTGGGCTAATTTTTCCAGCTCTTCTGCCAGTATTTCCCACTCGTACATTTTTTGTTCCAGTTCGCGTTGTTTTTTTTGCAAAAGCATAATAAATTCAGGATCAGAAGCTTTCACGGGATTTTCGAGTTGGGATTGCATTTCTGAAATTTCGGTTTCCAGTTTTTCCACTACATTTTCGGCTATTTCTACTTCTTTTTCGGCTTTGCGGATTTTTTTACTGAGTTCTTTACGGGCTTCGTAGTTGAGTTTATTCCCGGAGATTTCTTTTTCTACCAGAGTATCTGACTTAGTTGCAGGCGATTGGCTCAACTCAAGTTCGTTCAGATTCTGAATTTTCTTTTTACGGAGGAAATCATAGATACCTCCCATGTGCTCACGCACCTTTTTGTTGCCGAATTCGTAGACCTTTGTGACCAGACCATCGAGAAATTCACGGTCGTGCGAAACGATTATCGCCGTTCCGTCGAACGCTTTGATAGCTTCTTTCAGCACATCTTTGGATTGCATATCGAGGTGGTTGGTCGGTTCATCGAGAATAAGTAAATTAACCGGCTCCAGCAGCAGGCGAATCATTGCCAATCGGCTGCGTTCACCACCGGAGAGTACTTTCACTTTCTTGTCCGAAGCATCACCGCCAAACATAAATGCTCCCAGTATATCGCGTATTTTGGTACGTATATCGCCCACAGCCACATTGTCAACAGTTTGAAATACTGTGAGATTTTCATCAAGCAGAGATGCCTGATTCTGGGCAAAATAACCTATTTTTACGTTATGCCCGGGCTTCATGATTCCAGTGTAACTTATTTCGTCCATGATGCACTTCACAAGCGTACTTTTACCTTCTCCGTTTTTCCCGACGAATGCCACTTTTTCTCCCCGATTGATAATAAGGCCAACACTATCTATCACCAAATGGTTTCCGTAGGTTTTCGACAGATTCTCTATTTCGACAGGAATAGAGCCCGAACGGGGCGAGGGGGGAAATTTCAGGCTCAACCTGGAAGTATCTTCCATATCCACTTCGAGGCGGTCTATTTTTTCCAGTTGCTTAATGCGCGATTGAACCTGAACAGCTTTGGTTGGCTTGTAGCGAAATCGTTCGATAAAATCTTCCGTTTCCTGAATCATTTTCTGCTGATTTTCATAAGCACGAACCTGCTGCTCATGCCTCTCTTTTCTCAGTTCAATGAATTTGGAGTAATTCACATTGTAATCGTAAATTTTTCCGAGTGAAATTTCGATAGTGCGGTTTGTGACTGCATCGATAAAAGCCCTATCGTGTGACACGAGTAAAATGGCACTGCTTGAATTTACAAGAAAGTTCTCCAGCCACTGAATGGATTCGATATCTAAGTGATTTGTGGGTTCATCAAGCAGTAAAATATCCGGATCCAGAAGCAAAATTTTAGCCAATTCTATTCGCATGCGCCATCCTCCGCTGAATTCGGAACATGGCCTTTCGAAATCACTTCGCAGAAATCCAAGTCCCATGAGCGTTTTTTCAATTTCAGCATGAAAATTTCCGGGATTAATGATTCGGAAATGTTCGCTGGCCCGACTATGTTTTTCTATTATATTCAGATAAGCATCACTATCGTAATCTGTACGCGTAGCCAGCTCGCTGGCATATCTTTCAATATCCTGCTGAACCTGAGTTATATGTTCGAATGCTTTTTCGGCCTCTTGAAGCACACTTGTGCCTACACCATGAACCATTTGCTGTGGCAGGTAGCCGATAGTAAGGTCGGATGGAATGACTATATTTCCACGGGTAGGATTTTGTTTACCGGCAATAAGTTTGAGAAGAGTTGTTTTACCTGCACCATTTTTGCCTACAAGGGCAATTTTATCTTTTGGATTGATAAGAAAACCAATATTGTCAAATAACGGCGATCCGCCAAATTCTACGGTAAGTTGTTCTATGGAAATCATTTCATTTATATAAGAACTCTTGTCTATTTTTTGAGTTTCGTCGCGTTGTTTTTATTTACCAGATTCCACAGGATTTCTGTAAGTACAACACATAAACTTAAAACTACCAAAGCCAGTATTCCATTGGACAGATTTCGCCCCAGAATGGCTATAATTATAAAGCCTATAGATATGCCCATCAAAATAAACGTAACCTGACGATGTTTCAGCCCCAAACCCAACATGAGATGATGAACATGATTACGATCTGCTCTGAATGGGGAGTATCCCTTTTTCATTCGTGTTATCATTACGCGAAGTGTATCAAATAGCGGCACAATCAGGACAGTAAAAGCTACAGCAGGAGCTGCTGCTATTTGATATTTCTCCGGCACATCCACCGCTGCATTCATTTCACAAAAAGCGAAAATAAAGACATTGAATAAATAGCCAAGCAGAAGCGAACCGGAATCGCCCATAAAGATTTTATTTTTCTTTGAAAAAACATTGTAAAAAAAGAAGACAATCAAAGATCCAACCATTGCATAAGCTGTGATTGACAAGTCGGTATGATGAGTCAACTGGAAATAAACGGCGAAGAAAAGGGAGTACAATATCCCGAGTCCTGAAGCCAGCCCGTCTATACCATCAATCAGATTCATGGCATTGACAATAACAATGAACACAAAAAAGGACAAAAAATAGCTAAACATAATGGGAATTTCATAAACTCCCAAAAAGCCATGCAAACTGGATAATCTTAAATCTGCAACTACAATTAAAAAGAATCCTGCCAGTAGTTCGCCGAGAAGTTTGGATGAAACTTTGATATTGATCAAATCATCAATTAAACCTACTATAAGAATAATAAAAACGCCCAGCAATGTAAACTGAACAGAATAAAACACCTCAAAAGAAAAGAGAAATACTGTGATAAGAAAGGAAACAAATATATTAATACCTCCTACATTCGGAATCTCACCCAGATGCGACGTCCTTTTATTAGGACTCACTACAAAATTGTATTTTTTGGCAATTTCTATTACTACGGGCATAAAAAGGTAGCCGATAGCAAAAGATATCAGGACAATCAAATAAGGATATTTGTGTACAAATGTAATTAAACTGATCATCTGTAGGGCGTTTTTTCGATATCCAGTTTTTCGTATTCGGAGTTATTACTTACAAATTCTGGAACTATAAGTTTCATTTGAGAAACTGTAAGATAATTCTTATTCAAATAACTAAATCGTATTAAGTCATCTGTTTTTACGGTAACATCGTCAAAATCATATTCCCTGACAGTAGCCACCATTATTTTCGGATGATGGGTTTCTTTTGTTTTCTCTTTTTGATTGAGCAACTCCTCGTATAGTTTTTCGCCCGGGCGTAATCCGGTGAATACAATCGGAATATCCACGTCGGGGACAAATCCGGCTAATCGAATCATTTTTTTGGCTAAATCATAAATTTTGATAGGCTCGCCCATATCAAAAATATATATCTCACCTCCTTTGCCGGTAGTGCCAGCTTCCAGTACCAGCATACAAGCTTCGGGTATGGTCATGAAATACCGTATAATATCCGGATGAGTTACTGTTACCGGACCTCCCTTATCTATCTGATGTTTGAAAAAAGGAATTACAGAGCCGTTAGATCCCAGCACATTGCCGAAGCGAGTAGTGATAAATTTGGTGCTGTTTTCATCCTCTTTTATTTTCTTTTTGTTCAACGACTGAACATAAATTTCGGCTATCCTCTTGGATGCGCCCATCACGTTGGTGGGATTTACCGCTTTATCGGTCGATACCATGACAAAACGGGACACGTTGTACATGACCGATAAATCTGCCAGGTTTTTGGTACCCATTACATTAGCTTGTA
>JAGPGR010000176.1 GCA_018055865.1 Paludibacteraceae bacterium
CACTGCCCTATAAATATATGTAGAGTACTTTTTAAGTTACAACGTGAAAACAAAACATAAAATAAAAGATGTTTCGGCACCAAAATTAATCCCTTCGGGCAGTGGGGAAGCTTACCACATACCTGCGTTATTGACTGAAACCATCGATGGGCTGAACATCAAGGCCGACGGCGTGTATGTGGATGTGACCTTCGGAGGCGGCGGACATTCAAAAGAGATATTAAAGCATCTGAACGAAAACGGCAGATTACTTGGCTTTGACCAGGATGAAGACGCGCTTCAGAATGTGATTGACGATAAGCGATTTACTTTTGTCAGAAGCAATTTCAGGTATCTGAGAAATTTCTTGAAATACCATGAAATAGAAAAAGTTGATGGAATTTTGGCCGATTTGGGCGTTTCGTTTCATCATTTCGATACCTCTGAGCGGGGATTTTCATTTCGTTTTGAAGGAAAACTGGACATGCGAATGAACACCCGATCGCCACTGACAGCTGCTAAAGTGGTAAATGAATACTCCGAAGAGCAACTGGCCGACGTTTTATACCTGTACGGCGAGCTTCATAATTCCCGGAGAATAGCATCGGCCATTGCCAAAGAAAGAAATACTCAGCCTATCAGAACCATTGAACAATTTGTGGAAATTCTGAAACCATTTTTTCCGAAAGAAAGAGAAAAAAAAGATATGGCCCGGGTATTTCAGGCATTGAGAATAGAGGTGAACAAAGAAATGCGGGTTTTGCAGGAATTGCTCGCACAAAGTGTTGAGGTGCTTAATCCGGGTGGCCGACTGGTAGTGCTGACTTATCACTCGCTGGAAGACAGACTTGTGAAAAACTTTTTCAGGAGCGGAAACTTTGAAGGCAAACTGGAAAAGGACTTTTTCGGAAATATTCTTACTCCGTTGAAAGTCGTAAATAACAGAGTAATAACAGCTTCAGACGAAGAAACTGCGCGAAATCCGAGGGCAAGAAGTGCAAAACTGAGAATTGCAGTAAAGTTGAATGACTAATTGGCAGGTTAGATAAAAACAGAATCTTTGGAAGAATTATAAAAAACAGCAAATAAAGTGGGTTTTTGGAATAAAATAGTGGAGTTGGTGAAAGGCAACGAGGATTTCTCGGATATCAAATCGAGTACTTTCCGCGATGTGCTGAACGGGAATATTTTGTCCAAAAAATTCATCAAAAAACAATACGGATTATTCCTGATGATAGCTGTGCTGGCTTTTATCTACGTGGACAATCGATATTACTGTGAAAAACAGATTTCGAAGGAAGTGAAACTGAAGAAAGAACTCCAGGATGTGAAATTTGAATCACTGACTATCTCGGCCGAGTTGACTAAACTGAGCCGGCGGACATACGTACTGGATTACATTGCTTCAAAAGGGCTAAATCTGAAAGAAAGCCCTTACGCGCCCGTTGTGATAGAGGAGCCCGATCCCGAAAAGGATGAAACAATTAAAAAGGCAAAAGAAGAGCATAAAGCAGCTACCGATAAAGTAAAAAGCGATTCAACGCTTATTGAAGAATAAAAATGACTGAACCTGGAAAGAAAATAATAGGCAGATTTGCAACAGTTTACATTTTCATTGTAATACTGATGCTGACTATTATATACAACATTGCCAAAATTCAGACCGTAGAGCGTGAAAACTGGCTGAAACTGGGAGCCAAAAATGACAAAAAAGACATCACAGTACGTCCCAACAGAGGCAATATTTACTCTGCCGACGGCAGGCTGATGGCGAGTTCCATTCCGACCTACTACGTTTACATGGACACCCGGGTACCTGCTTTACATGAAGACGACGGAAAACTTTTTACCGAAAACATCGACTCACTGGCTGAGTGTCTGGCCGATTATTTTCAGGACAAATCCAAAGAAGCCTACAAAAAAGACATTACAGCAGCCTACCGACAAGGTAAAGGCGAATACAACTTTTACAAAGGAAAAATTTCTTATGCTCAACTAAAGGATATCAAACAATTTCCTTTATTCAAATTAGGCAGAAACAAAAGCGGATTGCTTACCAAAGAAATGTTCAGCCGCGTAAAACCTTTTACCACACTGGCCTCGCGCACTATCGGCGATATTTATGCCGACGAAACCCGCGGGGGCAAAAACGGACTTGAATTGGGATTCGATTCTATTCTTAAGGGTGTGCCGGGAGTATCATCCAGACAAAAAATAGCCAATCGCTGGGAAGATATAGTTCAGGTAGAACCCATTGACGGAATGGATATTGTGTCAACCGTCGACGTGGATATGCAGGATATTGCCGAAAAAGCGCTGCTCGACAAATTAAAGGAAATTGAAGCCCAAACCGGCTACGCCATAGTGATGGAAGTAGAAACAGGCGAAATAAAAGCCATTGTAAACATGGACAGAAATCCGGATGGAAGCTATTCTGAAAACCGAAACGGAGCTGTTTCGGATAAAGTAGAACCCGGATCAACCTTTAAAACAGCCTCGGTAATGGCTGTGCTTGACGATGGCAAAGCTAAACTTACAGACGTGATTGAAACCGGAAACGGGCTCTACAAATTCGGCACAGCAACCATGCGCGATCATAACGCACACAGGGGTGGTTACGGCGCTATCACACTGGAACAATCGCTCAATGCTTCGTCCAACGTAGGAATATCCAGGACAATATCCCGTGCTTACGGCGACAATCCGGGAAAATACGTGGATAAACTTTACAAAATGGGACTTAACGAACCTTTTGAACTCTACATTCCGGGAGCAGCTAAACCCTGGATTCGTCATCCGAACGACAAATCTGCCTACTGGTCGGCCACTACACTTCCCTGGATGTCAATTGGTTATGAAGTTCAGATTCCGCCCATTTACACACTGGCATTCTACAATGCCATTGCCAACAACGGAAAATACATTGAGCCGCTTTTTGTCAAATCCATTAATAAAAACGGACTGGTAGTCAGGGAATTCAAAGCAAGAGTAATCAACAGCCAGATTTGCAAACCAAGCACCCTGAAAGATGTACGGCAAGCACTGCTGGGCGTGGTAGAAAACCCGAAATACGGAACCGGAAAAGTTGTTCATTCACCCTATATCCGCATTGCCGGAAAAACAGGTACAGCGCAAATTTCAAAAGGAAGCGCCGGATATTCGGCAGGAGGCAAATCGCATCAGGTGTCATTCTGCGGATTTTTTCCTTACGAAAATCCAAGATACACCTGCATTGTAGTAATCCGTGAGCCTAAAATAGGGTATCCTTCGGGCGGGGGCATGTCAGGAGTGGTTGTGAAAAACATTGCCGAAAGAATCTCGGCCATTGACACTGTATCAACCATATATGATTTAGAAGTGGACAGCACGTATATCGATCTGAAGAAACCGCTCGTCAAATCCGGGAAATTTGAGGCCATTCAAAACGTAATGACTAACCTGAATCAACCATTTGCAGGTCAGGCAACGAGTTGGGCGAAGACTGCAAGCGATGGTAAGAAAACCGAAATTGCCAATTTACCGCTGGTTGCCAATTCAGTTCCCGATTTAAGGGGAATGGGGGCAAAAGATGCTGTGTATTTATGTGAAAATTTGGGGTTACGAATTAATATGTCCGGAATAGGCAAAGTGACAGCGCAAAGTCTTCCACCAGGAACCAAAACAACTAAAGGACAAGATATTACATTAATTTTTGAAAATTAGAAATCAAATGAGGTTATACGAAATAATTCAAAATATTAAAGTTGAGAAAACAGCCGGAAATACGGATGTTGAAATTTCGGGTATTCAGTTCGACTCCCGACGAATTGAAAAAGGAAATCTGTTTGTGGCTACCAGAGGCACCGAGTCCGACGGACACACCTATATCGGCACTGCAATAGAAAAAGGTGCTGCGGCAGTTCTGTGTGAAGAAATTCCGGCAGAAAAGTATGAAAATATCACTTACATTCAAGTGAAGGACAGCGCTGATGCCCTGGGTCACACAGCTTCGGCCTGGTATGATTTTCCGTCATCCGGCCTGACTTTGATTGGTGTAACCGGTACAAACGGCAAAACAACTACTGCAACGCTCTTATTCAGGCTTTTTCGCCAATTAGGACATAAAGCCGGCTTACTGTCTACGGTTCAATATTTTATAAACGACGAAGCCTACGAGGCCACCCACACCACACCCGATGCACTTGCATTAAACGAATTACTGGCAAAAATGGTGGATCAGGGATGTGAATATGCTTTTATGGAAGTGAGTTCACACTCAGTGGAACAACGCCGAATAGCTGGACTGCAATTTGACGGGGCTGTATTTACCAATCTTACCCGCGATCACATGGACTATCATGTAACATTTGATAATTACCTGAAAGCGAAAAAACGATTTTTTGACGATTTGGACAGTAATGCATTTGCTCTGACCAACGCTGATGATAAAAACGGCCCGGTAATGCTTCAAAATACGAAAGCAACAAAGTATACCTATTCGACACGGGGTATGGCCGATTTCAAAACGAAAATTCTGGAAGATGGATTCGATGGTATGATGCTGGATATGAACGGTAAAGAGGTCCACGTTTCGTTCATCGGAAATTTCAACGCGTATAATCTGACTGCTGTTTTCGGAACTGCCGTTTTGCTGGGACAAGACGAACTGGAAGTGCTACGTATCATCAGCACATTGAACTCCGTTTCGGGCAGATTTGAAACCATTCAGGCACCGTCAGGATTTACAGCTATTGTAGACTATGCTCATACGCCCGATGCACTGAAAAACG
>JAGPGR010000177.1 GCA_018055865.1 Paludibacteraceae bacterium
GTATAATTCAGCTTCGAATTTCTCGAATGTAAATGGAAATAAGTCTTTGGCTGCATTAATAGCTTTTGCCTTGATATTGTTCAGTTCGTTTGATGTTTCAAGATAACTGCCTTTTGGATTTTTTGAAAAAACTTTTTCAAAGTCTTTTTCTGATAGTTTAATGCTTGTGGCATACAATTTCTGTTTACTTAATGCCGGAGCATATACTCGAAGTTTGACAATAAATATATCGTTTTTCATTGGTCTTCTACTGTCTAAGTAGAAAGTAATCGTACATTCCATAGGTGTTTGGCTTTAATTGATAAAAAAAATGTGCACAAAATGTGCACAAATATAATCAAAATAAACGAATAACAAACTATGAACAACAATAAATATATTATTTATTTTACTGATAATCAGTACTATTAATGTGTTATCGCGAAACAAAAAAGTAGGTCAATTTATGCTTTGGGAGCAGGGGGTCGTGGGTTCGAATCCCGCTACCCCGACAAAGTTAAATCGCTCAAAAATAGAGAGTTAAACATCTATTTTATGAGCGATTTTTTATTAGGCATACGTGCTGCATACATTTCTGCATACATTTCTGCATACAAAAATATCGATGTAATTCCAATGAAAAGTTTCAGTAAACCTAGAATATATACAGGTGGAAAAAATTTTGATCTCAAAAAACGATGGTATGTTTATTACGAGTATCGTAATCCTCATATCAGGGGATAAATACGGGAAGAAACATTCTACGTTCATCAAAGGAAAAAGAACCCAAAAAATATGAGTACAAAGACCTTGGAATGATGGCTACCATTTGCAAAAACAAAGCCGTTGTGGACCTGAAACATTTCAAATTTCAGGGAATTGCGGCCTGGGTAGTGTGGATGTTTTTACACCTGATGCTCACACTCAGCGTGAGAAACAAACTGATATTATTCATCAACTGGGCTTGGGCTTATATAAATAAAGATGCTTCGCTTCGTTTAATTATTCAACCCCTTAAGAAAAAAAGTTAGCGGCCGTTTTTTTTCTAAATTCGATTTTTAAAAAAAAATACTCCCCGTCGAAATAAAACGGGGAGATAATGGAGTAGGGGAGCTGAAAAAATCTACAATATCAATACTTTTTCTTTTACTTTAATTATCATATTATACGTTCCAGTATATCAGTAGTTTTAGCAATATCTTCAGCTGATAGTTCGTAGTTTCGAAGATCGCCAGCCAGGTATTGGTCGTATGCCGACATATCCACAAATCCATGACCGGATAAGTTGAACAAAATGGTCTTTTTTGTACCTTCTTCTTTTGCTTTTTTTGCTTCGCGTATGGCAGATGCTATGGCATGAGCCGATTCGGGAGCAGGCAGAATTCCTTCGGTTTGTGCAAATAATACACCGGCTTCGAACGACTCAAGCTGAGGAATATCCACTGCTTCCATCAAGCCATCTTTCATCAGCTGGCTTACTATACTTCCGGCACCATGATAGCGCAATCCACCGGCATGAATATGTGCTGGAGCAAAATTATGACCAAGTGTGAACATTGGAATAAGCGGTGTATAACCTGCTTCATCACCGTGATCGTATTGGAATACACCGCGGGTAAGTTTCGGACAAGAGGCAGGCTCAGCCGCTATAAAACGTGTTTTGGCATTGCCTTTAATATTGTGTCTCATAAACGGGAAAGAAATTCCGGAAAAATTGGAACCTCCTCCAAAGCAACCTATTACTACATCTGGATATTCACCGGCCATTTCCATTTGTTTTTCGGCTTCAAGGCCGATCACAGTCTGATGGAGCATCACATGATTGAGCACACTGCCCAGCGTATACCGGCAGTTCGGAGTATTAAGCGCCAGTTCAATGGCTTCTGAAATTGCTGTGCCAAGACTACCCTGATAAGTTGGATTTTCTGTAATAATTTTGCGTCCGGCTTTGGTTGACATACTGGGTGAAGAAATTACCTGTGCACCCCAAGTCTGCATTAACGAACGACGATATGGTTTCTGTTCATAACTGATTTTCACCATATAAACGGCCAATTCAAGCCCAAATGCTTTAGTAGCAAAGGCAAGTGCAGTTCCCCATTGTCCGGCTCCGGTCTCTGTAGTCACGTTTTTAATGCCTTCTTTTTTGCAATAATAGGCTTGTGGCAGCGCAGAATTCAACTTATGAGATCCAACAGGACTTACACTTTCATTTTTGAAATAAATATGAGCAGGAGTATCCAGCGCTTTTTCCAGGTTGAATGCTCTCACAAGGGGAGTGGGGCGATAAATCAGTAATTTTTCACGCACTTCTTCGGGAATGTCAATCCAGACATCGGTTGTATTCATTTCCTGCCTGCTTACTTCCTGAGAAAATAAAGGAAATAAATCTTCGGGTTTTAATGGCTCTTTTGTCCCGGGATTTATCAATGGAAGAGGTTTATGGGGCATTTCGGCCATAATATTGTACCATTGAGTAGGTATTTCACTTTCTGAAAGGAGGAATTTTTTCATTTTGCTCATTGAATCCAGTTTTTATTTGTATTATTTTTCACGAAAATGCAAATTTAATAATAATTTGTAATAAAAAAGACAATAAATGATTAAAAAATATTTTCAGGTTCCAACTTTGGCATCAGTTTTAACTATTTTTTCTGACTGCTACTACTTTGTATCCCGCACGACGTAATAATTGGATTAAACCATTCTCACCCGGGAGATGTAGTGCTCCTACGGCAATAAAACACGAATTTAATTTCATTAGCTCCGGCAATTGTGTGACCCATTCCTTATTACGAATATCCAACATTTCAGCATTTTCTTCGGCCGAAATACCCCACTTTTTGTTCCATTTTTTGTTCACGATATTCAGTCCTTCAATGTCTCCGGCACGATAAAGTTTGTTAATCTCCTCATAATCTGCATATAATGTTTCTTTGTTTTTTATTGTATTAATCAGTTCCTGCGCTTTTCCTTTCAAATCATATTTTGGAAAAAGCAATTCGATTTGCTTTTTCACCGTTTCGAGTCCTTTTACAGGAATACCTTTTTGATTGGCAACCAGCTGAAAGTAGGAATCAGATTTCGTATTTTCATCAAAATGTGCTCTTGTTTTATACAATTCCAGTTCAAAAAAAGTCTGAATAAGCGAAGGGTGCATTTTATTCAGATTTTTCAGACTCATCTGCATCACTTTCATCAATTCTTTATCGGCATATTCATAATCATCGGCAGGCAGCAAATCTTCCATAGTCAATGTATCGGGCAACATGGCTGCTTGAGAAATCCCGGCAGCAATATCCGGATCGCTGAGTACAATTTCGGAAACCACCATTTGGGCATTGTTGAAAGCAGGATAAATACCGGGAATGCTATCCAAAAATTGAATGGGGATAAGGTGGTGTGTGCCAAAAAGATAGGAATTCTGCTTCAGTCCGTGTCCGCTGATTTTCCAAAGCAATTGAGCATTCGCAGAAACGAGTAAAATAAAGGAAAAAATAATCAGAAGGTTGATTCTTTTCATATCGTGAAGTATATTTTTTGGTAAAAGTAGATGAAATGATTCAATGAACAAGTTGATGGTACATTTTTTTCGCCATTTTTAGTAATGGAGCAACCGAATTGTTTTAATATTAATAAAAAAAATCTATATCTTTGTGAAAATTATTTTTTAAAATATATTTTTATGACACTTCAACAGTTAGAATATATTGTAGCTCTAAGCAAAACAAAACATTTTGTTCACGCAGCTGAAATGTGCGGAGTAACACAACCCACACTAAGCATGATGATTCAAAAGCTTGAAGATGAGCTGGATGTGAAAATTTTTGACCGCTCGAAGCATCCAATCGCCATCACAGCCATTGGACTTAAAATCATTGAGCAGGCTCAGGTTATTCTTTGCCAGCTTAATAAAGTAAATGAGTTGGTTTCAGCCGAAAAAGGCGATTTAAGCGGCAATATCAACATAGCAATAATTCCTACTGTAGCACCTTATTTGTTGCCCAAATTCTTTGCTGAATTCAAAAGAGCATATCCGGAATTATCATTCAAAATGTATGAAATGAACACCAATACCATAGAACGTAAATTAATCATGGGCGAAATAGATATGGCTATTCTTTCTACGCCGCTCAACAATCCTAATATTCTCGAAATTCCCTTATATTACGAAAAATTTATTGCCTACATTTCACCCAACGACTATTTGTATAGTCAGAATGAACTTGTTTCGGGCAATCTTCCCCTGGAGCATCTCTGGGTGTTGGAAGAAGGTCATTGTCTACGTAATCAGGTGTTTAACTTCTGCAATAATGGCAATGTAACTTCGTATGCCTACGAATCGGGCAGCATTGATACGCTTATCAAAATAGTGGACGAAAACGGTGGTTACACGGTGATTCCGGAGTTACATGTTGAACTGCTGACAAACGAACAAAAGAAAAATTTGAGAAAATTAGTCAATCCGGAACCAGCAAGGGAAATTTCACTCATAATTCAGCAAAATTTTATCCGCGAAGGACAGCTAAATGCTGTTGCTGAGACAGTTAAAAAAATAATTCCGCTTCATATGCTCGATTCCAGATTAAAGAAATTTGCTATTAAAATATAGAAAAAATGGAGTAGGGGGGGGTGATTTTTTCATAAAAAACACTCCCCTTTTACTAAATATACTGTCAGACATATCCATAATGAGGTTTTCCGACTATAACCTTTAACCGAAACATTCGTACAGGCTCAAACATGGACGATTTTTTAACATCGCTCT
>JAGPGR010000178.1 GCA_018055865.1 Paludibacteraceae bacterium
CACTTTCATTCTGGCTTCAATGAGCATTGGCAGGCGTTTTGAGTCGGTCGAAATCCAGATCGTGGCCGGATAATCCTGGTTAAATACTTTCCCCTTGCCTACCTGCGGCTTGAAAGCGTAGCAACTTACTTGTTTGTTGTGCACTCTGATTTGTTCAATACCATTAAAGACGACTTTGGATAAAATCACTTTATCGGATGTGAAAAAAGGAATGGTCACAGAATCGCCTTTTTTCATTTTTGAAACGTCGAGTGAGCGGACGTAGTAAATCATCGAAACAAAATCGTGCGTATTATCCGGAATTACTGTCTGTTTTTTTCTGTAGGTAGCCACATTTTTCTTCTGATCAAAAAACACAGTATCAGCACTTTTGTATTTATTTTCTCTCACAGCCTGACGATACATGAGCGGTGCCCCGGAATTCAGATCAATATACGTCTCATACATATTTTCCACCTGATAAAACCACTCGATAACTCCGGTAGTGGCTCCATGAAGAGTTGCCAGATAAGCATCGTTATTCCCCACTTTCACGGTTGAAGATTTCACACTCATCGTAGCTTCACCGCCTTTCACATTCCCCGTAAGCCCCGAACTGAATGCAATTTTGTATGTCAGTTTTTCTCCTTTTATAATCTTCCATTCGGCTCCGAACGATTGTTGGCTCATCAATAACAAAATAAAAAATCCGGCAACTAATTTTCTCAATTCTTTCATATTGTAACTTGTTTTCTTTCTTTTGTCAAAAAGCATTCCAAAAAGTGTTTTTTTGTTTTCTTTTATAATAAATTACGAGATTGGCCAGTCAGGGCAATTTTAGTATAAGTCTGTCAGTCAGCCAATTAGCAAATTTGATATCTTTTTAAAATTCCCCGATCCGTATTACTGAATGAAAACAAACCGGCATGGCATATAAATTGATAACATTTAAATTTAATGAGAAATAAACGTTTTTCCGAAACACAAAGTTTACATTTCGTTTGTTATAGTTGTAATGTATCAAAAAAAAACATTTATCATGAAACGGATTTATTCTTTCCCAATACTGTCAGTCATCCTGGTTGCCGTCACAGTAACCATTACGCTGGCTCAAAAACCAAAAACAACCTCCATGGAATCACGCTGGAAAAAAGTAGAACAACTAACCGGGCAGGATCTGCCCGAGTCGGCACTTAAAGAAGTGGAAGCCATTCTGGCTCAAGCCAAAAAAGAGCAAAATTCGCCCGAAATCATCAAAGCAATGGTGCACAAGATGCGTTTCATACTTGACAAAAATCCGGACGAAAGTGAAAAACTCATCGGTGAGTTTGAAGATTACGCCGACAATACGACCAATGCGGCCGAAAAAGCCATCATGCACTCCATGTCTGCCGAATTATACTTAAAATACTACCAGAATGACCGGTATAAAATCAATCAACGCACCGAACTTCAGGGTTACGTGCCGGAGGATATGAAGGAATGGACCAAAAATATATTTGTGGATAAAATTGTCGGACTTGCCGAATTATCGTTGGAAAAATCCGATTTACTGCAGCAGACCGCTTCGCTGCAATATGCCGCCAATCTCGAAACGGGAATAGACAGCCGCGATATGCAACCTACACTGTTTGATTTTTTGTCGTACCGAAAAATTGAATTGCTGATGAATTTTACGGAAAATGGCTCCGATGATGATTTTCCGGAAGATGACATCGAGTTTACTTCCTCAAATCAGGAAGCCATAACTGCTGATAATCAACTTACTATTCATTCGAGAATTCTCGACACTTATAACCAACTTATCCTGTTCAACAAAAAGCAAAACAACACTCCGGCCACAGTGTATGCCGAATTGCAAAAACTGGATTTCGAAACTGAAACAAATGACGAAAAATACCTGAAAGAGCTTGAAAAACTAGAAAAGCAATACACAGGTAATGAGTCAGTTGTAGAAGTACTGGCTGCAAAAGCTGCTTATTTTTTATCAAAAAATAACGAACTTGAAAAAAACGATGATTCGAAGAAAAAAGCATTTGAAACAGCTGCTACGGGAATAAAAAGTTTCCCGAAATACAAGCGGATCGGCTTACTGGAAAACATCAAAAAACAGTTGCTGCAAAAATCTGTTCAGGCCGGTTTCAAAACTTCAATCAAGCCAAAATCGACTCTCAATGTAAAGATTGCAAGCAATAATATCCCGACTTTGCAACTCTCGGTTTTCAGGGTAAATGCTACTGCAGAAGAATTTCACAGCTTTCGTTTCAACCGGCGGGATGACAAACAACTGTATCCAAAGCGGACATTGGTCGAAACACGCATTATCAGCCTGAAATCGGATCCGAATTTCAATCCTGTTACCACAGAAATCGGAATCACAGCCGGCGATTACGGCATTTACGAGTTTGTACTGGAAGAAAACAAAACATCCTCACTGCAGGAAAAAGCCGTCGGGTATTTCGTAACCACCGATTTTGCATTTATTCAGCGAAATTCTGCCTTAAAAACCAGCGAAGTATTCGTTGTAGACCGAATATCGGGCAATCCGCAAAAGGATGTAACGGTAAAAACTTACCAACAAAGCTGGAGTGGTTCCCGGTATCAGATCAACTTTCTGAAACAAAGTCAAACCAATGCTGAAGGACTTGCAACATTGAGCTACGACAGGGATTACGGAAATTTCTTCCTGTTTTTTGAGAAAGGAAACGACCGGTATTTCACATCCTCATCCGAATATTACGGACGTAATTACGAACAATTAGAATTGAAGGACAACGATATAAAATCAACTTCACTGTTTACCGACCGTTCGCTCTATCGTCCGGGTCAAATCGTTTATTACAAGGGAATTATCTACAAAAGCAAAAAACAGGAAGTGGTGGTCAATGAAACTACCAAAGTGGAACTTTATAATGTGAATGGTGAAAAAGTAGGTGAAAAATCGGTGACAACCAACGAATTTGGTTCCTTTGCCGGCGAATTCATTCTTCCTGAAAGCGGATTGAATGGTTCTTACCGCCTGCAAAGCGGCGGAAATTCCATCAACATCTGGGTAGAAGAATACAAACGACCGACCTTTGAAGTAACAATCAATCGGCCCAAAGAGGAAGTACGCTTTGGTGAAGAAGTAAAAGTAAAGGGTGAAGTGAAAGCTTATGCAGGATATGCTATTGGTGGAGCTGCAGTGAAATATCGTGTAGTACGCCGTCCGCACCGGTTTTGGTGGTGGCACAGCGAGCCTGAGCAAATCATTTCGAGCGGTACTACCATTTCAGGAGCCGATGGAAATTTTGAGATTTCATTCATTCCCGTAAAGGGCAAAAAAACAGAAACGGGCTGGTGGCGGGGAAATAATGACCAATTCTATACATACACCGTTTATGCAGATGTAACGGATACCAAAGGTGAAACACAGCAAGCTGAACAAACTGTATCCGCAGGCGATAAATCGTTGTTTATTGTAGTTGATGTACCGGCTAAATTGGAAAAAACGAAACTATTCATCCCGGATATTACAACCCAGACTTTGAATGGCGAAACGGTTTTTGCAACTCTAAAATATACGGTTGTTGCGCTGCAGCCTTCTGATGTTTATTACGAAGAACTGAACGACACAAGCAAGCTGAAAGAACTTCAGACGGTGTTGAGTGGTTCGTTCGAATCGAAAGATAAACTGACTCTGGACCTGAATAAGCTCAATTCGGGAATTTATAAAATCATTTTTACAACGAAAGACAACCGCGGAAATGAGGTGAAAGAGGAAAAACAGTTTATTCTGTATGATATCAACGACAAAAAACCACCTGTGAAGACTTACAGCTGGCTTCTGCCGGGTAATACGGAGCTTAATCCGGGCGAAACAGCTCAAATCAGATTTGGCACTTCGACCAAAAACACATCCGTTCTCTACGAAGTGATGCAGGGAAAAACCATCCTGGAACGTCGCTGGATAAAATTCAACGATGAAATACAGACTTTCAGCATACCGTTTAAGGAAAACTACGGGGCAGGTGTCACAGTCGTTTTCACTTTTGTAAAAGATGAGAAAATCTTTACCCAACAGGTGATTCTGACTAAAAAAGTGGTCGAAAAGAAGCTTACACCTACCGTAGGAGTATTTCGCGATATGCTCAAACCCGGCGAAAAAGCCGAATGGACTATTCACATTCCGCAAGCCGGCGAGAAAAAAACGGCCGAACTTTTGATTGGCATGTACGATGCTTCGCTGGATGCCATACGGCCGCACGGCTGGTATTTTGACCCCACCTACCGTGAATATGTTGCTCCTGTTCCTTACTGGACTTTCAAAGGATCAGAGTCGGACAATGCTTACGGGTGGTTCGACCAACAATTCAAAAATGTGCCCGACTATGAATTTGATAAAATCAACTGGTTTGGTTTGCCGTTGGGCTATAATATGTACTACAGCATGGCAAGACCCACAGTAATGATAAGAGGAGCCAGTCGTGATAAAAATATGTCCGTAGTAATGGAGAGTCAGGAAATGGTAATGAATGATGCAGTGATGGATGAATCGGCAGTGATTGGTTCCGGTAAAATGAAGAAAAGTGAATCTTCAGTCCAGGCAAGTGAACAAGCTTCAGAGGGTTCGGCCGGAGAAAAACCGGTGAAAGTTCGCAAAAATTTCAACGAAACCGCTTTCTTTTACCCGCAACTCCACACAGATAAAGACGGAAATGTGAAAGTGAGTTTTACAGCTCCCGAAAGTCTGACTCGCTGGAATGTGAAAATGCTCGCTCATTCGGC
>JAGPGR010000179.1 GCA_018055865.1 Paludibacteraceae bacterium
AAGGTGAGAACAGATAACCGTTAGCCGGAAGCTGATAGTTTTGCGAGCTTTCTTCGCCTCCCCAACCGCGCTGGTGCATAAATTTCACACTAAATGTCAGTCGCCATGGTTCGGCAGCTGTAGGTTCAATTTCGTGTTCGGCGTAGAATACTGATTCGAAAACACCTTCCGATACTTTACGACAGAAATGATATTCGAGTGGCGAGTTCCAGTTCCACGAATTGGTTTTCACTCCCGGCGTACGTGCAGGACCAGCTCCCACGCCAACCAGCCACAAGGCATCAGGATAAACAGCATTAGGCTGTTCTACAAATACATACTCAAGTCCCGGGTGGAAATAAACAGTATAAATACCTGTTTTGCCGAGGAATTTCACTGTGTTTGCACCCGTTGGTTCAAAGAATGTCGGATTCATGCAGTTTGCCACATCGCTAAGTCCGGTAATGGTCATTTCGGTACCTTCGCCCAGATACATTACTGTGCTTTTCCAGTCCTCTTTGGTAGCCACATTCATGTGGTCGATAGAAGTTAGTTGCACTGTGCCAAAGTTGTTGATATTCATTGTGGTAGCCGGCATAAGTTTGTCACCTTCGCCAACTACGGTAAAATTGAATAGATCGAGTGTGATCTTTTTGAAACCAACCAAAGTCGGATCGTAAAGCTTTATCACATCGCCCGACACAGAGGTTGTAGTGCCTTCCACTGTTACATCAACCAGACTCATAGCGCCATTCACAGTCCCAAAAACCAGATTTTCAGGATTTAACCAGTCGATTTTTTTGAAACGGTTTACTTTTGTGGCTAACCTGAAAGTAATGTCATTAGTTAAAGTCAGACCCTCGGCTGTGTAAATATGATTTGCTGCATCGGTAAGTTGCATTTCGACAGTAGCTGTGGGAGTTACCAAAAATATCGAAGGTATTTCGGGACGCGAAGCAATGGTGCTTGCAATGATTGTGTCCTTTTTGGTTCCTTCCACATTTTCAGAACTTAAATGTACTTCCACCTCGGCGCCATGAGGCATACGGGCTACAAACGGAATCCAGTATTTTTGGGTGTAAGTAGCCGCATGATCTTTAGTTCTTACTTTTTCAGTCGCAATGATTTCGTCGCCAACCACCACTTTTATGCTAAGTGTGGATAGTGGTGTAAGCGGATCGGAAACACCCACCGAGAGTGTAATTGAATCGCCGTACATAATGGCTGTTTCAGCCACTGTGGCACTATCGAAAACGGGCATCGAAGCCGGGAAGTGAACGCGAAGTTCCTCTTCCTGGCACGAAGCAAAAAATACTGCCATCAGCCCGACTATTGTGAATTTAAATATGTTTTTCATTTTTCGTTGAATGTTTTAATGAATTAATAACCCGGGTTCTGAACAAGATTGGTATTTAAGTCGATAGCCGTGGAAGGTATTGGGAATAAATATGAAGTCTCGGTATATGCTCTGCGAAGAGGTAAACGGCCAATGTCGCGTGAGTTGAGCGAGTTCATTATTTCTTCCACTTTTTCGTAACGTACAAGGTCGAACCAGCGCTGTCCTTCGAAAGCAAGTTCCAAACGTCTTTCTTTCAGAATGGCATTCAACATGCTTTCTTTCGAGGCTTTAGCACTCACGGGCAAAGCAGGAAGCGAAACACGTGTTCTTACCTGATTTACAATGGCCTCGGCAGCTTCCAGATTGGCAGCTCCGTCAAGATTAGCCAATGCTTCAGCCTTCAAAAGCAGAATATCAGCAAAACGTATTTTGATAATACTATGAGCAGCCGAACGCATTTTGTACATAAACGGATAGTTGTTCGAAGGATAGTAATTGCTCCAGTCAGCCTGATAATACACAATTGATTCATTTTTGCGAATCTGATCGTTTTCAGCATCGAAAGCAGCAATCAGGTCGCGCGATGGAGTTACCCATTTTGCCCACGAAAAATTGGCTTCGGGATCGAGCAAGTCTTTTCCAAACATCCATGTAACCCAGTTTCCACCACCGGTAAAAAAGTTTACTTCAAGAATCGATTCTGCTGTCGATCTGTTTTTCAAATCGGTACCGGCCGAATTCATAGCATAAATATCCGAATAGCTTGGATTTAGCGTGAATCCGTCAGCAATCACCTCGTTGCAATATTGCAATACTTTTGCATAATCGCGTGCAGGTTTTTCGGCATATACTTTTGCCAAAAGTGCTCTTGCTACCGATTTCGAAAGTTTTGTTTTATCGCCGGCGCTGTTGGCAGGAGCATCCACAATGGCTTCTGTCAAATCTTTTATCATTTGTGCATAAGCTTCTAACGGTTCAGTTTGTTTCGGATAATACAAAGGATAAACTTCCTCGATATTTTCGGCAGTAATATCGGTTCCTTCTTTCGTTACCACAGGAATATTTCCCCAAATGCGAATCATGTCGAACCAAACCAGTGATCTGAAAATCCTGGCTTCGGCTTTCCATTGTTTACGTTCAGAAGCTGTAAGCGTTGCATCGGGTACTTTGTCGATATTTTCAATCACAGTATTTGCCTGTGCCACATCTGCCAGATATCTGTTCCAATCTCGGGCTAAAACGCTGTTTCCACCACCAATTGCATTTGTTTCAATTGGTACTACCTGCGAACCAGTACTTCCTGCATAAGAATTATCGGAGCGAGTTTCGCTAAGCATAATCAAATCGAGATACCAATGTTCTTGTTCTTTAATTTTTTGGTAAAGCGACTGATATTGAGAGAACATTTCTGCTCTTGTTTTGTATTTAATGGAGTCGGTGCCCGATGTTTGTCCGTATGTTTTTTCAGAATATTCTGAAATCGGATCGTAGTCGAGCGAGCAGGAAACAGCAGTAAGTGCCAGTGCTCCTGCAAAAACTATTTTTGAAATATATTTTGTCTTCATCTGATTTGTAATTTATTAAAATTCAACATTTAATCCTACAATGAAAGTACGGGTTTGCGGATAGGTTCCCCAGTCGATGCCCTGAACTGTTCCGCTATTTCCCCATTGATTTACTTCAGGGTCGAAACCAAGATAATTGGTGAATGTAAACAGGTTCGAAGCTGTCAGGTAGGGTTGAAGTTTGGTTATACCCAATTTTTTCATTTTTGCCGGAGTTACATTGTACGATAAAGTGACGTCCTTGATTCTCAAGAAGCTACCATCCTCAACAAAGTATGATGAAATTTTCATATCATAATGCGCTTTCGGAATAGAAGTAATCATTCCCGGACGACGCCACCGTTCAAGTACACGGGTCGATTGGTTTTTTCCATCGTACATGCCTTCGGTTTCCATACGCGATGCATTGTAAATGTCGTTTCCGTATGAACCCTGAAGCAAAATACTTAAATCAAAGTTTTTGTATGAGAAGATGTTGGTCATACCAAAAGTAAAATCAGGATTAGGATCTCCAATATAATCACGATCGGAGTCGGTAATTGAACCATCGTTATTTAAATCACGATACATCAATTCACCTGTTTCAGGATCGACACCATCACTGAAATAACCGTAAAACCCTCCGAGAGGCCGTCCGGGTTGGTTTCGAACCACAAATTCGGTAATCTGCTCGGTCGTTTTAGCCGTATTATATGTCTGAGTTAAAACTAGCTTAGTGAGCTGATTTTTATTGGTCGAAATATTGAAATCAGTATTCCATTTAAAATCTTTTTTATCAATATTTCGTGAATTTACACTAAATTCAAAACCTTTGTTGGACATTTCGCCTTCGTTTCGTGTAATAGATGAAGCTGTTGAGGAACCAGAAGGAAGTGTCACATACATCAACATATCGGTTGTGTATTTTGAATAATAATCAAGTGCAAAAGTCAGTCGGTTTTTCAATATAGTTAAATCTAGACCGAAGTTGGTTTGAGTGGTTGTTTCCCAGGTAAGATCCGAGTTTCGAAGTTCGTTCATCGTGATGATCGGAACGGCTTTTTCATCGCTCATCGGTATCCACCATTCTTGTTTATTTATAACAAAACGTTGCAGGTAACTATAGTCGCTCAGTCCGGCCTGGTTGCCGGTTTGTCCCCAGCCTCCACGTATTTTCAAATCATCAATCCATGTAAGGTCTTTCATAAAGTTTTCAGACGAAACACGCCATGCAGCAGATGCTGATGGGAAATATCCCCAGCGGTGATTGGGGTTCAGTTTCGACGAACCGTCCACACGCATATTGACTGTGGCCAGATATTTACTGTCGTAGTTGTAGCCCAACCGTCCTACGTATGACATAATGGCCCAGGCTGATTCAAACGAACCGCTTCCCTGCGATACTTTGTTACCCGCGTTTACAGTTTTAATGCTGCCGTCGTGAAAATATTGTGAGCTTACATACGATTTGCTGTAGTTTGATGTGGTAGCCGATGTTCCCCCCATGAAATCAACATTGTGTTTGTCGAACGATTGATTGTAACTTAAAATATTGTCGTAAATCATTACTGTTCCTAAAGAACGGTCATCGCTCGAAACGCCTCCCATGTCACGGCCATAGCCTGTTTTTACAGGATCGAGGAAGCTTGTGTAATTGTTGTAAAGACGGTCGAGTGTTACCGATGAACGTAGTTTTAAATTCGGGAGAAAACTGATTTCAGCACTTCCGGTGCTTATCAAACGGTTGTTCATGGTTTTGTTGTCGGCTGTACGCGACATATTTTCAACCGGTGAAGTGATATTAACCCCATAAAACTTTTCGTAGTAATGTTTTGGATTATCTTCATCCCATACAGGGGCGTAAGTTGGAG
>JAGPGR010000180.1 GCA_018055865.1 Paludibacteraceae bacterium
ACCATAATCAGTTCAGAACCGCCCACCAATACTTCCGGTTTTTGTTTTTTGATGGCTTTCACAATTTTTCGGGCCGCTTTTTCAGCCGAAATGCCGTTGTTTTGTCCGTCATCCATACGGGCATACTTACTGCCGTCAGCTTCCAGGGCGTTGAAGGAGATGTTGGTTTTTACTCTTCCGGGACAAACCATCACCACCCGAATGTTTTGATTAAAATATTCTGCCTGCACGGTTTCGAAAAAGCCATAAAGTGCAAACTTGGATGCAGCGTAAGCAGAGCGGAGTGGAAATCCGAATTTGCCTGTAATGCTGGTGGTTACAGCTATGGTTCCGCCTCCACCGGCTATCATCTTCGGGAGTACAAGTTTGGCAATTTTTACGGGTGCAAAAAAATTCACATCCATTATTTTTTTATCCACAGAAAAACCGGTGTCGATTGTTTTTGAACGCTGGCTGATGCCCGCATTGAGAAAAAGGATATCTATTTTTCCAAAAAAAGAAAGAGCTTTATCGGTCACTGCATCCAGTCTTTCAATTTCGGAAAGGTCACAGGGCAAAATCCGGCAATCAGCTCCCAATTCGATGCATTTTAGCTTTACTTTTTCCAGTTGATCCTCGCGGGTGGCAGTCAAAATAAGCCGGGCACCTTCAGCGGCGAATAAATATGAACACGCTTCGCCAATACCCGACGAAGCGCCTGTGATCCAGATGGTAGCTCCCGCACCTTCCGAAGAGATAGCCCCCCCACCCTCCGAACGGGGGATTACAGTGCGGTTATCTGAATTAACTGTATTCATTCATGTTTTTAATCTAATTTCCTGTCAAATCATAGAAATCAACCAAATGCCGGTTCTGATTACTCCAGCACATCTTTCCAGAGTTGTTCGCGATAATCATCAATGGAATGTGGTTCACATTGGGCAGCATTGGTCACTTCATGCGTGGTATATATCATTTGTTCGAGGAAATAGGGCGCGCGCACAGCTCCTTCACCGATGTTCACCATCACTGTTTCACCCTCTTTAATCAGATTTTTCTTCAACGCAACAAAGAAGCCTGCAACTGCCACCGTTGAAGCGGGACCCGGAACTATTTTTTGCTCGTAAGCTATTAATTTGCCAAGTGGAATCAACTTCTCCTCCCGCATCCGGATGAAAGTGCCGTTGGTTTTTTTTACCAATTTGGCAATAATGGGATAGGTAGCCGGATTTCCGGTTGCCAGTGTCACAACATCGGTTTTCGGATTTGGGATTATCGGATAGTCTTTTTCGTACCCTTCGGGAAATCCGTTGGTTTCGGCCTTTTCCCAGGCCTGTACCATCGGGTCGCAACCATCGGATTGTACCAGCAGGAATCTCGGATTTTTCAATTCAGGATACACAGGAGCTATTTCACGGATTCCCTTATCAATGGCCAGGGGGCCGGTTCCGCCGCTGACTGCCTGAATATACACGTCGGGAATTTTGCCCAACTGCCGCAGCCATTCGAAAACCATCGTTTTCTTGGCTTCGATGCGAATAGGGTCGATGTTTCCGGTTGACATCTGGATGTGATGTTGCCTGGCATATTCTGCAGCCACCTCCTTGGCTTTGGCATAATCGCCCATTACGCGAAAGACCTGCTGACCCAGCGAACTGATGGTAGCTTCTGATGCCCGTATAGCATCTTCAGGCATAAAAACGGAGCAATTCACCCCGGCTATTGACAGGTATTTGGCGTAAGCTGTGGCCGAATTTCCGGTAGAGGCAATGCAATACTGCTTCAGATCATTCTCTTTAAAGAGACTTGCAGCAAGTGCCGCAGCCACATCTTTGAAGGTTCCGGTTCCACCGTTCAGGTCGTTTCGGTAAGCATGCACCTGAATATTTAAGCCGAATTTCTTTTTGGCAAAATCTTCCAGAAAACGCCAGCGCTCTATCGGAGCTGCTCCTTCATAACGCGTGATAATGTGCCTTTTGATAATTAATGGCAAAAACGGGAAATAGTGCCAGAAATTTTCCGGTGTACCTTTCAGAAGTCGTGGCAGTCGTGCATAAGATGTATTATACCACACCTCGGAATGTTTGCTTCCGCAGTTGGGGCATTTCTGGAACTGATCAAACCAGGTTCTGAAATTAGGCGTTATGAATTCGCACTCAGTACACTTGAGGTAATACTTTTTCTGCCTTTTTACTCGTATTCTCATTATAATTTACCATTAAAAATTTACAAATTATAATCGGAGATTTCAACTTTCTGATTGTTCTTTTTGTAAATTCCGGATTGATAGAATTTGTTTCTTTTGATAAAGTTTAAGTAGCAGTTATTTTTCCAACAACGGCTACTGCTGTGCCATCGAACGCATTTCGTCCGAGATGTATTTACCGGCTTCCAGATTCACTTTTATTTTTTTGAAAACCTCGATTGTTTCGTTCACATCCTGCAAGGTATGTGAAGCAGTGGGGATAAGACGGAGCATAAGCACCCCTTTGGGCACAACGGGGTAAACCACGATGGAGCAAAAAACGTTGTGATTTTCGCGCAGGTCGATTACAATGTTGGTACCTTCGGGCACCGAACCGCTGAAATACACCGGTGTCACGGGCGATTGTGTATTGCCGATATTGAATCCTCCGGCTACAAGTCCTTCCTGCAATGCTTTGGCAATTTTCCAGAGATTTTCTTTATGTTCGGGTTGATTTTGAAGAATATCAAGTCGTTTGAGCGCACCGATAACCATGGGCATGGGGAGCGATTTGGCAAAAATCTGCGAACGCATGTTGTATTTCAGCGAGTCGACAATCGGCTTGTCGGAAGCCACAAAAGCACCGATTCCGGCCATGGATTTGGCAAATGTTGCAAAATAAATATCCACTTCGTCCATCAGCCCGAAATGCTCGCTTGCTCCGGCTCCGGATTCACCCATGGTGCCAAATCCGTGTGCATCGTCTATCATCAGTCGGAAATTGTATTTGTTTTTCAAGTCGACAATTCCGGGCAGATAGCCCAAATCGCCCGACATGCCAAAGACTCCTTCGGTAATCACCAGAATTCCGCCGTTATTTTCTTCGGCGTGTTTGGTGGCGAATTTCAGCATTTTGTCGGCCCGCTCCATGTCGTTGTGCGGAAATACGAAACTTTTACCACCTTTGGCCTTGTGCAGAAAAATGCCGTCCATGATGCAGGCATGCGACTCTGAATCATACACAATCACATCGTTGCGGGTGCAAAGCGAATCAATGATGGAAACCATTCCCTGGTAGCCGTAGTTGAGTAAATAAGCCGATTCTTTTTTCTCAAAAGCGGCCAGTCTTTGTTCCAGTTCCCGGTGATATTTTGTCTGACCCGACATCATTCGCGCTCCCATCGGATACGCCATTCCCCATTGGGCAGCAGCGTCAGCATCCGCTTTTCGCACTTCGGGGTGATTGGCAAGACCCAGGTAGTTGTTCAGACTCCAGGTGATATACTCACGCCCGTGAAATTTCATTCTCGGTCCTATTTCTCCCTCCAGTTCCGGGAACATAAAATAGCCCTCCGCTTTCCGGCGATACTGCTCCAGCGGCCCTTCCATGCCTTTCAGCCTGTCAAAAATATCTAACATCATATTGCTACGTTTTTGTGAAAATTAATTTGAAGAGACAAAAATAGCTTTTCCGCGTTACATATCAAAATATAATGAATAAAAAAACAGCCCCTGAACCGCATCCCGCGTAGCCGGATGGATTCACTGAAAGGCTGTGATGAAATATAAAAATATTTGCAGGAAATTATAACCAAATAATCGAAACGTAAGCAGCGTAGCTGCGATTCCTTTGCACTACCCGGTAACCTACACCGACAAACAAATTGCCGGAGCAGTGCTTTCCACCATCGATCCGAATTCCTCGTGTGTGGGTGAAATAAAAGTGCTCGCAAATAAAATCGAAAAACGAATCCGGGAAGTGGACCAGCGTGAGTGGAATTTCATTTACGATTACAACATCGGGCTCACACGCGACTGGATCAAAGCATACCGCGACGTAGGCGTAGCCTGGGGAAATGGCCAACCGCGAACCGTCATTTACAACAACTTCAGAAGAAGTTACTTTGTAAGAAGAAGGTAAATAAATTCCCGGAATCCCCTGCCAATGGTCGTAAAAATCCGCAAGGGAAAAATCGGGGATGATACAACTTATAGGTTAAAACAAAACTACTACAAACAAAAATCCCGCTGCACGAGCGGGATTTTGTTTGATAAAACAACCGGTTTTTTAATCCTGAATGTCGCCATAACTAATTGATTGATTACAACTTACACACATCGTGTTGTTTATCAGATCAAAGATACAATTTTTTGAAAGCAAATCACAACTCCTGTAAGCATATTTCCATTCAAATTTGAGTTGTTTATCAGATCAAAGATACAATTTTTTGAAAGCTATTCACAATAAGTGCTGTAAATCAATAAGATACACAACATTGAGAAACGGTTTAGAACCACTTTGTGCAAAAGAGGTTTTGTTTTTGCTGTTGTAGCGTGTTTCTTTGCTGTTATTTTCTGTTGATTTCAATTTCAAGAAACAGAAAACCGTTTCTCAAACGTTTCTCAAAAGAAGATTTTCGTTTCTCAACCGTTTCTTGTAAAGGCAAAAGTACAAAAAATCCCGCACTTTCGGGCGGGATTTCATTTGTAGATGAACAATATCAGAGCTATTTCAGTTTCCACACAAAGTAAAAG
>JAGPGR010000181.1 GCA_018055865.1 Paludibacteraceae bacterium
GTCATATTGTAGCGAGACCGGGGGATGATCCCGGGACCTCATGATTATGAATCATGCGCTCTAACCAACTGAGCTATCTCGCCATCATTTCAATAAGTTCATTGACTCTCACCGTAGAGCTATGATTTTTGTGGGTGCAAAGATAGATAAATAAAAAATTTTGACAAAATTAAAACAAATGAAATTTGATTAAATTTGAGTGGGAAATGAAAAAATCAGATAAAATTTGTAAAAAAACACTTACTTACCTGCATTAATCCCCATTTCTGTGCCAATTTTCAGCATATATTCTTTTGCTGCTTCGTATTCGTTGGGGATAATGCCGTCCAGAATGGCGTCTTTGATTTTTATTTTGATGTCTCCTACAATGTTGCTGGCAGGGAGGTTGAATGTTTCCATGATTTCCTTTCCGTCAATGGGCGGCTGAAAATTACGGACGCGGTCTTTTTCTTCAATGTCTTTGAGTTTCTGACTCACGAGCTGGAAATTCTGACGAAAACGGCGCACTTTCTCCGGATTTTTGGACGTGATGTCTGCATTGCACAGCAGCATCAAATCTTCGATGTCATTGCCGGCTTCAAATAGCAAACGCCTAACGGCAGAATCACTTACTTCATCTTCGCTCAGCACAATTGGGCGCATATGCAGTCCGACCATTTTCTGAACATATTTCATCTTTTCGTTCGTAGGCAGCTTCATTTTCCGGAAAATTTCCGGTATCATTTTTTCGCCAATGTAGTTGTGATTGTGAAAAGTCCAGCCCAGTTTCGGATCAAATTTTTTTGTTCTCGGTTTTCCAATGTCGTGAAGCAGAGCCGACCAGCGCAACCAGAGATTGTCGGTTGTGGCAGCCAGTTCGTCGAGTACGGCCAGCGTGTGGTAGAAATTATCCTTATGACCCACGCCGTCTTTGGTCTCAGCGCCTTTCAGCGCCAGCAATTCCGGGAAAATGAGTTGCAGCAGACCGGTTTTTTCCAACAAAATAAACCCAACAGATGGTTTGGGTGAAAGGATGATTTTATTCAATTCGTCAGCAATACGCTCTTTGGTAATGATTTCAATCCGGTTTTTGTTGCGGGCAATGGCATCAAATGTTCTTTCTTCGAGAAAAAACCGGAGTTGAGATGCAAACCGGATTCCCCGCATCATACGAAGCGGGTCGTCCGAAAATGTAATGTCGGGATTGAGCGGAGTGCGTATAACGAAGTTTTTCAGATCTTCCAGCCCGTTGAACGGGTCAACAAGCTCACCGAACCGATCCTTATTCAGGCAAAGCGCCAGTGCATTGATGGTGAAGTCGCGGCGGTTCTGGTCGTCTTCAAGTGTTCCGTCTTCCACCACCGGATTGCGCGAATCGTGCGAGTAGGACTCCTTGCGGGCGCCTACAAACTCCACTTCCCACTCGCGGGTTTTCAGTTGAGCAGTACCGTAAGTCTTGAAAATAGAAAACTTCGCTTTTTTACCCAACTTTTCAGCTATTCGCTCGGCCAGTTCTATTCCACTGCCAATTACCACGATGTCGATATCCTTCGATGGCCGATGAAGAAAAATATCCCTCACAAATCCGCCTATAACGTAGGCTTCCAGCCCCATTTCATCTGCCGTTTCAGAAATCAGCTTGAATATTTTGTCCTGTAAATGTTCCTGCATGTGTTGGTGTTAAGAATTGCAAAATTAGTGGTTTTTGGCGAATTGAACAAAATTGAGAATAAATGAACAAATCAGAATAGATTTTTTTATTGTGTATGGATTAAATGCATGATTTTAAAAACCATATTTTCCTGGTTATTTTTATAATATTTGTTTCTTATATTTTGAACCTTTAAAAAACCAAAACAACTACTCATTCAATCCTTAACGTTAAAAAAATCCTTATCTTTGCAACTTGATTAGACATTAGATACCAGATTTAATGAAACAGAACGTAGGCAATTAAATTTGTGATAAGCCTGAAGTCCGTAATCCGAAAATCCATTAAGAAAAATGAAACGAGCCATTTTCCCCGGTACATTCGACCCCTTTACCATCGGGCATTACAGCATTGTAAAGCGCGGGTTGGATTTGTTTGATGAAATTGTAATCGGAATCGGTGTAAATCATACCAAAAAAACACTGTTCGATATGGATAAGCGAGTGGACATGATTCGTCAGGCATATAAGGACGAGCCGCGGGTGACGGTGCAAACTTACGATAGTCTGACAGTAGATTTTGCCGTTTCAATGGGTGCAAAATACATTCTGCGTGGCTTGCGTACCGTGTCAGATTTCGAGTACGAGCACACCATTGCCAATGCCAACCGGCAGTTGAACGGCCTCGAAACCGTGCTTCTGTTTACCGAGACAGAATATTCGTTCATTTCATCCACTGTGGTACGCGATTTGATAAGATACGGCAGGGATATTTCAAAATACCTGCCGCCTATCTCCCGAAAGGAAGAATAGAGGAAAATATGTTTGTAAAAAAAACGGTAAAAACATCTAAAGTGTTGTATTCCAATATAATAAAAAAACAGATAATGATATTACGTTTTTCAAAACCTGACTTGCAACTCCATAACAACCTCTCCAGGTGTTTAGGGGGCATATTTCTTTTTCTTCTGCTTTCTTTTTCTCTTTCAGCCCAACCCAAAGATGAAAAGTATTTCAAAATAAACAAAAATCTGAGTGTATTCAACAGCATTTTACGTGAGTTGAATGCCTATTATGTGGATACGCTTGACTACGACAAAGTGGTTCAAACGGGTATCAACAGTATGCTTTCGTCCCTCGATCCATACACGGTATATCTGCCCGAAGAAATGAACGACGACCTGAAGATGATGACAACCGGCGAGTATGCCGGCGTTGGAGCACTGATTATGCAGAAAGATGGCCGTGTGGTCATTTCTGAACCCTACGAAGGCATGCCTGCCCAAAAAAACGATTTACGTGCCGGAGATATCATTCTGGAAGTGGAGGGTGTGAATACGACCGGAAAAACAACTGCACAGGTAAGCGAACTGCTGAAAGGGAAAAACGGTACTGAAATAACGATTAAAATTGAGAGGTGGAACGAGAAAAAACCGATTGTTAAGAAATTTTTGCGTGAAAATATTCAGTTCAATCCCATTACCTACAATGCTGTGTTGGATAATGGAACAGGTTATGTGATGCTCAACGACTTTACCGACAAAGCTGCTGCCGAATTCAAAAATGCAGTAAACGAAATGGTTAAAACCCATCAGATCAAATCGCTGATAATCGATGTGCGAAACAATCCGGGCGGTCTGGTGGACGAAGCAGTGAAAATTATGGGCTATTTTGTGCCAAAAGGTACACCGGTTGTATCAACCAAAGGCCGTAACTTCGAAACGGATCGCATCTATAAAACTCCTTCCGATCCTATTTTTCCAGGTATGAAACTGGCTGTAATGGTTAATCGCGGCTCAGCATCTGCTTCCGAAATTTTAGCCGGAGCTGTGCAGGATCTGGATCGTGGAATTGTAATCGGAGAGCGCACATTCGGCAAAGGACTGGTACAGAGCATTCGCCCTGTGGGCTACGGCGGACACGTAAAAGTGACAATGGCGAAATATTACACACCAAGTGGAAGATGCGTGCAGGCGCTGGACTACAGCCACCGGAATGAAGACGGGAGTGTAGGCCGAATACCGGATAGCCTGACCACTGCCTTCAAAACTACTAACGGACGAATAGTACGGGATGGTGGTGGTATATTACCCGACAGCGTAACTACCGACTCCCGGAAGATAAACATAGCCTATTACATTCTTTTGCAAAATCACTATTTTGATTATGCTACCCGCTACGTTCAGAAACGAAAAAGCATAGACGCACCCGATAAATACAGTCTTACCGATGCCGAATTCAATGATTTTGTAAATTATCTGATGAATGAAAAAAAATTCACCTATACCACGCAAACCGAAAATTATTACAAGCAACTGTTGGAAGTGGCCGAATACGAGGGCTTTGACGAGTCGGCCAAATCCGAATTTGATGCCCTGAAAGCGAAACTTATACCCAATATGGAGCAAAATATCCGCGACAACAGAAAGGAAATAGAGGAAATGCTGACTGTAGAAATCATTCAACGTTATTATTTCCAAAAAGGACAAGTACAGTATATGCTCAAAGACGATACGGATGTGAAAGTGGCTGCGAATCTGCTAAATGATGAACAAAAATACAAGAATATACTTACCCCTGGTTTCGTTGAATAGATTATTAGTTGTTCAGAGAAATAGTATTATTCTGAGTGTTTCAGAATCAATACTCATCTGAAGTTGTTATCAATCAACTAATTGCAGTTAGATTTTCAAAAAAAAAATATGAATCAAAGTACTAATCATACAAATTTGCTCTCAAAAATTCTCCTACAGGACGTTGAAGATCTTGTGCCTTCTCCCTGCTATATCCTTGATGAACAGTCATTTCGCCGAAATTTGGCTTTAATTAAATCGGTGGCAGAGCGTGCAGAGGTGGAAATCATCCTGGCGTTCAAAGCGTTTGCCATGTGGTCGGTTTTTCCCATAGTGCGTGAATATGTACAGTGCAGTACAGCCAGTTCGCTCTCCGAAGTACGTTTGGCCTATGAAGAAATGGGAAACAAAGCTCACACCTATGCTCCGGCTTATTCCGAAAGTGAATTTCCAGAAATAATGAGTCTGAGCAGTCACATTACC
>JAGPGR010000182.1 GCA_018055865.1 Paludibacteraceae bacterium
TTTTATTCCATCGGGTTTGGTGGGATCTATTCCGGGTTCGGTGTGACGATAATAAGGAATGGACTTTTTATCACCCAGCACAGTAATTAAATCGTTGGTTTTCTGATTCACATCTATCAAAGGAATCTTATATTCCCGTGAAATATTCCGCATGACAACAGGGTAAGCCTTTAGGCGATCATCGGTCAGGTTTCCGTTGACAAAGGTGCGCATGACCACGGAAGTCAACAGAACCGGATACGCCTTTGCAGCTCTTACATCCCGAATCATTTTCACCAGGTTATCATGGTAATCGGCCAAAGAAGCATGTCTTTCAGGGCGTGTGGAGGCATCGTTGTGTCCAAACTGAATAAAAACATAATCGCCTTTACGTACCTGAGTCATCAGCCGCTCCCAGCGTCCTTCGTTCAGGAAGGTTTTGGTGCTGCGTCCACCTATGGCGTGATTGACAACATCTACGTTACCATCCAGGAAGTTTGGCAGCATTTGTCCCCACCCTTTGATCAGTCCGTCTTTTTCTTCTTTGTAGGTCTGAGCAGTAGAATCTCCGGCTATGAATATTTTTGTTTTTTTACCTGACGATGTGAATCCTGTAACAAGTAAAACGATAATAAGTGAAAGAATGAGTTTTTTCATAAAATGTAAACGGCCCCCTAAATCCCCCCTGGGGGACTTTTGGTGAGTACAGTTAAGTGATTATTTTTATATTCTGACGGTATTTATCACCATCAGAGTTTTGTTTGAAATTTACCTTTTATATCTAAGTCCCTGAATGGTAACCGGTCCCAATAATCCGGAAGGCGAAGTTTCCCATTTGTCGTACAGTGTTTTCCTGTAATTCAGATCCACGAAATTAATTTCATTGAAAATGCGCCACTCAACACCCCGTTTGTCGAAATCGGAAATGCTGTTGGCAGGCAGGTTGGTTACCTCGACTTCCAGCAGATTTTCTCCTTGTTTTAGAAATTCTCCAATCTTTGTCTTAAACGGAACAGCAAATAGTGTAGTAACTTCCTTTCCGTTGAGGTAAACGCGTGCGCTTTCCCGTACGTCGCCCAGATCAAGTTGATATTCGTCAGCAGAAAGATTGTCCATTGTGAATTTGGTGCTATATTGTGCAGTACCCCTGTTTTTTGCTGCATTATCATGCTCTAATTCCGTCCAGGAAATCAGTTTATCTGTTTTGAATGTACCCGGAATAGCCGGCTCACTCTCCACAAAAGTAATTTCCCAGTTGTTTGTCAACTCCAGTTTTTTTCCGACAGGAGTAAAAAAGCGCCAACTTTCAGCTTCCACATTTACAGTTGAAAATGTTTTCAGGATAACTGACTGACCGGGGTCCAGCTCCATATACACTTCAGTTTTATTGTTGCCGGTACGTACCATCGCCTTGCCTGATGCGCCGGTCATGGGATCGAAAAGTATAGCAGATTGTGCGCTGACAGCCAGCGAAACCCACTCTTTTACCGGCTTGTTGGTGAGCTGTGTAAAGAAATAATGGTGACCCGTTTCGTTCTTTCGGCGAATGTACTGCCCTTTGAATTCCTTTGAAAAACTTTCACTTTTGATTTCAGCAAGCGAAAGAAGTTCTTCTAAATCCTGGCCGGTAATAATCGTTCCTATTCC
The DNA here is from genome assembly GCA_018055865.1 of Paludibacteraceae bacterium. Taxonomy (GTDB): domain Bacteria; phylum Bacteroidota; class Bacteroidia; order Bacteroidales; family Paludibacteraceae; genus UPXZ01. Next base: position 1,627 of record JAGPGR010000182.1, read on the forward strand.
TGATTTAGTCACCTTCGATTGATTAAAATTAACCAGAGGAAGTTTCTTAATCAATTTTTTCATCCTCTTTTCGAGTTTCCGGTAATCTTTCAGTCCGGGAACTCCTTCGGGATAATGTTCCACAAAAATGATTTTTGCACCTTCTTTGGCAAGTTGGGATAATTTCAACAAAGTTTCCAGCGGCATAAATCGTGCAGCCGGAAGCACCAGAGCTTTATAAGTTGTACCTCCTATCGTTTTTATCAAACCGTTTTCGACTTTTGCCGACATGATGTAGCGGTCGGTAATGTAATCCACATCCCTGCCGCTTTCCCTGATTTTTTCCACTGTATTGTAAAATTTCGGCAACCGGGCGCGCAATCCGTGAATTCCGAATGCGAAGTAATAATCGTTCTGTTGCTCGTACCAGATATCGTATACAGGAAAATACACAAGCAAATCGTTATCGGGTTCGCCGTATTGCAAGAAAGACTGCACACGGGTAATGTACGAAAAGAATGCCGGAGCGTCCTTCCAGACAGAGTTAGTAGGCGACATATTGACCGATGCGTAGAAAAGCCATCCGGGCCAGGCAGCTTCACGGGGCGAATAGGGAGTACCGTGAAAAAACACGTGATTGACTCCTGATGTAAAGACCTGATCAATTTCGGGTTTGCATTGCGAAAGCGATGTCCTGAAATGTTCGGTGAGCCAGGTGAAAGTTTCGGACGAAGTATATTTTTTTCCTGTAATATGAGCAGCAGAACTTGCCATTTTCAGGGTAACGGGGTCACCGTCGTTCTTTTTCCGCAAACTATCTACTCTTAAACCGGGAATATCAAAGTCGGAAATACCGAAAATTTCACATTCGGGAATATCCACAGCGGCATACAGATCGATGATATTGGCAGGCGAACCATGTGCCTGGTTGCGGGTGATGGCTCCGTGGCTGTGAGCCCATGAAGTCCATTGTTCCGTAAAATCAGTGAGCAGCATTTCGCCCAGTGTTTCGCGATAATCGGAAACTACTCGACACGAAATATCGGTTTTTCCTTTAGCAAGTAATTCGGGAAAATATTCTTCCAGTTTGTACCCTCTTCGTCGTTGAAATTCATCCAGTAGTGACGGTGTCCAGTCGGCATTATACACTTCGTAGGAGTCGTTGAAAAACGTATTGGGAAATGTCGTGGATTCACGGGCAAAAGCGCTGTCAAATTTATTCAGATAATTCTTTACTGCTTTAGTACTGAAATGATCCATAACATAACCCTGACCACCGGGAGCAGCGCGTTTCACTTCCTGCAACGTTTTCCCCACAAAGAGTGCAATAAGTGTCCATTCACCTTTCGGGGCTTTCCAGTTGAAATCACCCTCTTTCGAAACAAGTCGGGTAACATCCAGTTTTTTACCTTTATCGGAATAAGCCATCAAGCGCGTGAGATAAGCCACTTTCTTTTGTTTCGGATCATTCACCGTAATTTTCACAGACACATTCTCTCCTCCTTTCGCAGTATATTCCTGAAAAATAGCTTTGGTAGCTGCATCTTCAATGGTAACTTCAGGTCCCCCAAAAGGCCAGCCGGTACCGGTATTCATATCCACCTTCATCCCTGAATTTCGTGCTTCGGTTTCAGTATGAGCGAGCATGTTCATCCATCGGGGACTGAGATAATCGATATTTTTGGCATCATTCCCTTTCACTCCGTAAATGGGAGTAATTTCCACACCCCCTATTCCCGCTTTACCCAGTTCGGAAATGTTGCAGGTAAGATTATCTTTATCCACAGCGCTGCCCAGCCACCACCAGCGTGTCCAGGGTTTAGTTTCGGTGGTTACCGGAGGCCAGTTCAAATCTGATGCTGAAACATTTGTAATAATGAGCATCAATAAACTCAACATACAAAAAAATATCTTTTTCATAACTGTTTCTTTTTTTATCCCTACCTTGAAAGGCAGAAAATTCATAAAAGGCAGGGAAATTTGGGAACTTAATAATCTGATTACCAAATGACTAAAAACTATTGACTATTTTTTCCTGAACCCCCAGTTCGGGGGGCAGGGGGGCTTATTTAATATTCTTCTTCAATTCATCCGGTGCATCCCGGGTAATAGACATATCCAGCCATTCGCCCCGCTTGATTGAAAGATTTCCGATCATCTCCAACCTTACTTCATTTTCGGGTAAAAATAAATTAGAATTCATATATTTCAATATTGAATACCTTAACTGACTGGCAACAAATCGTTTATCAGGGTCTTTCTGAATATCAACACTACAAACCATGATTTTTCCGTTTCCGACTTTTGCCTCGAAGAGCATGGCCAACCGGCGGTTGATAAACCAGGTATCAATCGGCTGGACAATGGGTTGAAATGATTTGGGGAAATCGGCCAGTTCCATCACCTGTGATCTGTGAGCAAGTTCCCACCATTGCAGGTTGGAATAATAATCGGTTGGGAAATCCTTAAATACCGGATGAAAATCGTTAATGAGAATTCCGGTTGTGTGCGGCGGACGCATTTTAAACCAGGAAGTATTCCAAAATGAAGGAACCAGATACTGAACCACATCCTTTCCCTGAGTGACTTTTCCTGCTAGCTGAAGTAGTACCGACCCTCCGTTTTTCAAAACCGTTTTTGATTTTTCATCCAGTGTATCACACATATAAACAGTTGTATTATCAACGACCGGAAGTGATTCGGGATACACCCAGAATTCCCAGTCATTGGAAATGTCAGTTCCATTGAGTGTTACCTCCAGAATCAGTTTTTCGGCTTCCTTTACGAACGACAAAGGCAGGTGTATTTCGCCAAGCTGTTGACAGTTGCCAATCTGAATATCTTTAGCTGACAATATTCCCTTTGAAATTATTTTTCCCAAGGAATTTTTCACTTTCCATTCTGTCTGTTTTCCTTTAAGCACATCCTCACCGAAATGAGATATTTCAATATCAGCCTTTAGGTTTTCATTATTTTTGAAAACAAATTTATCCATCCGGGCGAGCAAAACCGTTGGAGCACAGAATCGTCGGAATTCGGCTGCATTGATGTAACCCTTTTCTTCCCAGAAAGCATTCAG
>JAGPGR010000183.1 GCA_018055865.1 Paludibacteraceae bacterium
AGATGTGTATAAGAAACTGCTATGGTTATGTTTGGCACGGAAGCAGCCAGATCATGTATCAGGTTTTTACAGATGTCCTTACCGGCTTCAGTGGCTTTTCGGGTACCCACAATGCCGATAAATTTACCTTCATTCAGATTTGTGGTGCCTTTGTAGTAAAGCATTATGGGCGAATCGGGGCATTCCCTGAGTCGATACGGATAGGATTTGTGTGTAAAGAAAAAAGTTTCAATTTTATTTTTAAGAATAAATGCTGCTTCTTCTTCGGCTCTTTTCATCACATCCTGCGAGGTGATTTCATTCGAAAGAACTTCACCGATACCCGGAATTTTGGCCAGATTTTGTTTCTTTTCCCTGAAAACCGCCTCAACACTACCCAGATAAGCTATCAGGTTTTTAGCCAGATTGGGGCCAATCCCTTTTATCAGGGTTATTCCGATTTGATATTTCAGCAATTCATTCATTTTTTTTGAGTAGTTAAGTGGTAAATTCGAATTGAGGAAACTTTGTTTCACTACGAATGGCATTTGGTTTTAGAAGTATTCATTTATATTTTTTCCCGAACAACAACTTCCCTACCCCAAATCCTAAGGCTAATCCGGCTACATCGGCCACCCAATCGGCCAATTCTGACGTTCTGGGTCTGAAAACAGTTCCCTGCAGGATTTCAATAATCCCTCCGAAAAAAACAAAAAATAAAATCATCCACACAAACCATAACGGATGCTTTATTTTGAAAACAGTATCTTTGGAGTATTCATAATAGGCTACAAAACCCAGCGCTACGTACATCAGGGCATGAGTGAGTTTATCGCTGTACTGAAACCGGGCTGCTTCCGGAATTGACCTGAAAGTAACGGAGGATAAAACAAATATAATGACACACAAAAACATTGATTTCCAGTAAATACAAAAAAAAATTTTAGGCATAATAATTGTTTTTTTATCAATTATATTTATCTTTACAAAGATAATTTTTTTTATTAAAACAAAATATTATAAAACGAATAAACTTATTGATCATGAAAAAGGTAATTCCAATTTTATTAGTTGTGCTTACACTCACTTCTTGCTCTACTGTATTGCTTACAGGTCGCAGGCAACTAAATCTGGTATCGGATGCCGAATTAAACCAGATGAGTTTTGCTGCATATAAACAATTGAAAGATTCAGTTCCGCTCTCTATAGATAAAACCAACTCGGCTATGGTACAGCGTATCGGAAATAATTTGAAAGCAGCGGTAGAAAAAATACTGGTTGCAAACGGTGCCGAAAATGACATTCAGAATTATGAATGGGAATATAACATGTTCAAGGTCAATCAGGTAAATGCATTTGCCATGCCCGGAGGTAAAATTGCGGTATATGATGGTATTCTGCCCAAAACGTTGAACGAAAGTGGAATGGCCGTAGTGGTGGGTCATGAAATAGCCCACGTAGTGGCTAAGCACAGTGCAGAAAGACTAAGTCAACAGGTAATGGCTCAATATGGAGGTGCGATTTTGGGTGCTGCGGTAGGTGGTAAATCGGCTGCTGTACAGCAAGGAATCGGCGCTCTCTACGGAATTGGCGTTCAGGCAGCCGTATTGCTCCCTTACTCACGCAAGCAGGAGTACGAAGCTGATATGCTGGGACTTTATATCATGGCGGTGGCCGGATACAACCCCGGCGATGCTGTTGCTTTCTGGGAACGAATGACGGCCGATAAATCCGAATCTTCTTCCGACTTTATGAGCACTCACCCCTCCGACGATAAACGTATAGCCCAATTAAAAGTAGTAGTACCGGAAGCAATGAAATTTTACAAAACCGGACTTGTACCTGTTTTACAGAAATGAAAGCCCGATGAACCAAACAAAAAAGAGAGAAACAATTCTCTCTTTTTTTGTGTGTTAAAGTTTTTCGCCGTAAGCCAGGTCACCGGCATCGCCCAGGCCGGGAATGATGTAGGAATGTTCGTTCAGTTCAGGATCAATGGCAGCTGTCCAGAGCGTAACATCGTCGGAGAAATGATTTTTCATATAATCAATAGCCGGTTGGCTGGCTATGATTGTGGCTATTATCACTTTTTTTGGTTTACCTTTGGTGAGCAACGCTCCGTAGGCCAGTTCCATCGAGCCTCCTGTAGCCAGCATCGGATCGGTGATGACGAGTGTCTTTCCATCCAGTTTTGGAGAGGCTATGTATTCAATAAAAATATCGAATTTCAGGGCATCCTTGTATTTGCGGTAGGCCGATACAAAGGCATTTTCGGCCGCATCAAAGTAATTGAGAAAGCCCTGATGAAACGGTAGCCCTGCCCGGAGAATGGTGGAGAGTACCAGCTTTTCGTCTATCCTGAACGACTCCAGAGAGCCCAGCGGGGTTTTAATTTTATCCGGTTTATAATTCAGTGTTTTGCTTATTTCATAAGCCATTATTTCGCCCATTCGTTCCATATTTCTTCTGAAGCGCATGGAGTCTTTCTGAATATCTACCGAACGGATTTCCTTCAGAAATTGATTCAGAATGGAATTTGATTCCGAAAAATTTACTATTTTCATTTCTTTTTATAAGAGTTTAAAATTATCCATTTACTGCAATAAACTTATAAACCAATAAACTATTTTTTTAAATTATCCTTTGCCCTGATTTCGGTCCTCCGGATTTTCCCGCTGATGGTTTTGGGCAATTCATCCACAAATTCGATGATGCGGGGATATTTGTAGGGTGCTGTAACGTGTTTTACGTGATTCTGTATTTCCTTTATTAATTCCTCGCCTGCTTTTTCTTTGTATTCGTTGGATAAAATAATGGTAGCTTTCACTACCTGACCGCGTATTTCGTCGGGCACACCCGTAATGGCGCATTCTACCACAGCCGGGTGTGTCATCAGAGCACTTTCCACTTCGAACGGGCCGATTCGGTAACCCGAACTCTTTATCACATCGTCGGCACGCCCAACGAACCAGAAATAACCATCCTCGTCTTTCCAAACCACGTCACCGGTATAATAGATATTGTTGTGATAGCATTCATCCGTCAGTTGTTTATTTCGGTAATATCCTTTGAAAAGTCCTTCCGGATAGGATTTATCGGTGCGTATAACGATTTGCCCCTCCTCTCCTACTTCAGCCGAACGTCCGTCGGGAGTCACCACATCGACATCGTACTGCGGGCTGGGCATTCCCATGGAACCCGGCTTGGGTTCTACAAAGGGCGTTGTAAGCACCGAAAGTGTTGTTTCGCTTTGTCCGTATCCTTCCCTGAGTTTAATACCGGTAAGCCTGTAAAACTGATGATACACTTCGGGATTCAACGCCTCACCGGCAATGGTGCAGTACTCCAGCGACGAAAGGTCGTATTTGGTTAAATCTTCACGAATCAGGAACCGGAAAATGGTTGGTGGTGCGCACAAGGAGGTTACCTTGTGTTTCTCTATTTTACGGAGAATATCGGCCGGTGCAAATTTTTCGTGATCATATACAAAAACACATGCCCCCACTATCCACTGCCCGTATAGTTTGCCCCACACCGCTTTGAGCCAGCCTGTATCTGCTATGGTAAGATGGAGGCTGTTTTCGTGCAGGTTGTGCCAGTATTTGGCAGTAATGATATGCCCGAGCGGATACAGGTAATCCAGTGCTACCATTTTCGGATTACCGGTGGTGCCTGAAGTAAAGCTGATGATCATGTTGTCATCATTTTTATTTACCCGGGGATTCGGTACAAATTCTGGTGCGTTTTGTATTCCTTTGTGAAAATCTTCCCAGCCCTGCGGAACCAAAGGCCCAATAGAAATCAGGTGTCTGATGGTTGGCGATTCGGGCATTGCATCGTTGATGGCGTTCAGTATTGGTTCTTCGCCTACAGCTAAAATAGCAGTAATGTCGGCGGCATTATTTCTGTACACAAGATCCTTTTTGGTGAGCAAATGAGTTGCCGGAATAATGGTAACACCGATTTTGTGGAGCGCAATGATGGTAAACCAAAATTCGTAACGGCGCTTGAGAATCGCCATCACAATATCACCTTTTTTAAGTCCGAGGGTCTGAAAATAGGATGCAGTCTGATTGGTGTGTTTTTTTATCTCGCCGAAAGTAAACTCGCGGCATTCGCCCTGATCATTTGTCCAGAGCAATGCTTTTTTATCAGGCTCTTTGGCAGCCCATTCATCTACCACATCGTAGGCAAAGTTAAAGTGCTCAGGAACAATTACTTTGTAATTCTGAACAAAATCTTCCTGATCGGAAAATACCGATTGTTTTAAATACTTATCTATCATAAAGCTGAAAAATTCATAAAAATCAGTTGAAAATAGGATATAAAAAGTCGATTGTTGTTGGTGGCGCTTTGGGGCTTTTCAGTATTGTAGCCAGCAAGGATAATCCTTTTCCGGCAAAAGCTTTGGGCAAAACCGGTAAAACTTCAAATTGAGGTTATCGAAATTTTCGATAAACCCGGTTTTTTCCTTTATGGTGAGTGTAAGAATGTATCCTTCCGGAAATTTATCCGGATTGTTTTTTAACTGCTTCATTTATTCTCTTTGCCTCTACGCCATACATTTGAGCAACATCAAAATCGATGATAACTTTTTCGTATCGCAGTGTGATAATACGATTTTTTACTGCGTTGAATTTTAC
>JAGPGR010000184.1 GCA_018055865.1 Paludibacteraceae bacterium
CCCGTACAAACTGGGCTGAATTAAAGGAAATGGCTCAACGCGGACACGAAATATCCAACCACGGCTGGTCGCACAAAAACCTGACGAAGCTCGATGATGCAGGCGTGATGGAAGAAATCGGGAAAAACGACAGCATCATCCTTGCCCGTGTGGGCGTAAAACCTGTGACCTATTGCTATGCCGGTAATGCCAAAAACGACCGGATTATTCGTCTTGCTTCATCCGGCAGAGTGGGTACGCGTACCTTTCAGCGCTCCATAGGCTCCAAAGCCACCGATGAATCGCTGGTGAAATGGGTGGATGAGCTGATAGAAAAAGGAGAGTGGGGCGTAGGAATGACTCACGGAATATCCTGCGGCTATGATTACTTAAAGCAGCCCCAGGTGCTGTGGAAACACCTGGATTATGTGAAATCGATTGAAAATAAAATCTGGGTGGGCACTTTTCGCGAAGTTTCAGCGTATGCAGCTGAGCGCGACAGCGTTCGACTGAAAATTTTCAAAAAGAAGAACAGCCTGAAAATCACCCCGTCACACTCGCCGGACAGTAAACTCTTCGCCGAACCGCTCACCCTGGTTGTAAACACTGAAAATAAACCGATAAAATTCATCAGGCAGGGAAAAACTCAATTGGTTTACAATCAGATATCTGCTACGGAAATTATCGTTGATTTCGATCCTTCCGGAAAGCAAATCCAAATAAAATACGCTAAAAATTAATTTTCATTATAATTAGTCCATTTTTAGCTCATTAACAGTAATTTTTTTGAACATTTTCTTGGAAAACTGAAAGAAAAAACGCATCTTTGAAAAATAAAAACAATTGATGAACATCAAAACTGTACTTTGGAACAAACAAAAAGTTAAATTTTTGTTTATTTTATCATTTTATCAAAAATCATAGTATCTAAATCATTTTTTGGACCCCTACGTTTATAATTGTATCTATTTTTGTAACCGGAAACTGTGTATGTGCACAGAACGAGACTTATTTCCGGATTCGATCTTTCGCATTTCAACATAAAAAAACACACGTAGTAAATTACTTAAATTTTTCAGATATGACCATCAAAACCAAAATCTATTCCATGCTGATGCTTTGCCTGTTGCTGATTGTCTCAGGATGCAACAACGACAAAGAAGAATATTTTGCAGAACCAAGCTGGCTCGAACCTCCTATTTATACTGTATTGCAGGAAAAAGGCCGTTTTACAAAATATTTGCAATGTATCGACAGCACTTTATATGCTTCTGTATTAAAAGGTGCAGGACTTTACACTGTTTTTGCCCCCAACGATGATGCGTTCGCCACATATTTGTCCACCCATGGCTATAATTCTGTAGCAGATATTCCATATCCGGAAATTGAAAAAATTGTTGCATATTCAATTTCTTACAGTACATTCACGTTGGACTCTATTGGAGTACAAGGTAGATATAAATACAAAACACAGTATTATGCACTACCATACCGCGATCCCGAGTATAACAACGAATGGGTTGTGGATCAAACAATGGAAAATGGATGGAATACTTCAAGCAACAATTACAAATTCATACCTACCTTCACGAATGCTTTTTTCACCTCCTTCAATCCGGCTTTGTCGGCAGTGGATTACAACGTGTTTTTCCCGGATGTACCATATTCCGGAAAAAACATACAGGGTGGAGAAGTCATAACCGCAGATATGCGTGCTGAAAACGGCATCATTCATGAAGTATCAACGGTAAATTTACCCTTGGACAACATAGCAGATATATTAAAAAAACCTGAAAACAGCTTGTTCAAGTCGTTGGTAGATACTAAAGACGCTTATGGTGATTATCTTTTCAGATCGTACTCAGAAGTAACCGTTCCCACTTTACTCAAATCGTTGCAAAAGATAATGCCCAAAGAAACGATTGATAGAATATTCATAAAATTTTACACCGGACTGAACTATTCGTTAAACCTCGAAAACGTACTGGATGAAAGCGGCATTTACAGCCCCGAAAGAAGCGGATATTCTTTGATATTACCTACAGGTCCCAAACTGGATGAGTATTTGCAAAACCGGATATTGAAATATTATGCAAATACAAACGAATTACCGCGCGAAGTTATCAGGACATTAATTCAGTCGCACATGGTGCCATCGCTGGTTTGGCCGGCAAATTATGCCAACTCGGTAAACGGTAACGGCGATTATTTGAACGGATCGGGAAGTAGCGGTTTGACTTTTTCTGAAAGCAATATCAATGGAGCTACACTGGCAAGCAATGGATTTGTGTATAAAAGCAACGAGGTAATCAAAAGCAGAATATTCGAATCGGTATATTCTGAGTTGTTTCTCAATCCGGCTCACCAATGGGCAAACATAGGTTTTGTAAACAACTTTAACACCTCGCTGCGCGAAGATCTTCAAAAATGCGTATTAAACGGTTTTATTTCAGAACGCTACACCCTCATTACATTCGATGACCAGCTACTCAGAGACGATGGTTTTTCATATACAGCCAGTAACAATACCTTTGCACATTCGGTAAGCGGTGTCACAGCAAACAGCCGTCTGACACGTTTACTTCGCGAACATATATTCGAAGGATTAGTGAACGAAGAAGTAAACTCCGAGATTAACGATTTTTCAACCACCGGAATTTCAAACGAAGACAACTGGAATTTTGCAGTAACAAGCTACGGTGATCCGGTGCGGTATAAAAACAATCAGATACAGGCAGCCGGTAATATTGAAGATAATACCTTTGTAAACCTGACAAAACTGGATGAAACTTATCTGAACGGTACAGTTTGGAAAGCCGATCAGCCTCTGCAATACTCACCGCGCGTGACCGGCGCAAGCGACGATAGCAAGTTCAAAGATTTAACGCTTTGGGAGTATCTCAACCGGGCACGTGCGCAAAACCCGAACGTAAAACTTTTTGTGGATTATCTGCAAAGATGTATAAAAACATATCCCGATGATGCTACCAGCACAGCATTGGACGGAATAAGCACAGAGCAGTTTTATACAGTTTTAATGCCGAATAATACCGCCATGCAATCGGCCATCACTGCAAAGGTAATTCCACCTATCGATTCCATTAGTTCTGCTTACCCGCAGGCATTTGCCAGAGCCGCGTTTTTTATTAATTCACATATCATTCAGGGGCGTGTTTTTGTTGACGACAATAAAAGATTCCTGTATCCGGCTAATGCAAACTCACTGAACAAAGCACTGGTACCATTAATGGCAAAAGTGAATGATGAAAGACTTGGACTTACAAACCAAAGCTTACTAATAGAAGTAAGTAAAAGCAGTAACGGATTGTTGAGCTGGCTACCTCAAAATGTAGTACAAGGCACTAAAGTTTTGGTTACAGCCAAAGTTTCAGGCACCATGCGGGTACAGCGTGGTAAACCGACCGGTACATCAATTCCTAACAACTACCGCAGCAATCGCATCGCTTGCAGAGCCATGCTGCACGAAGTAAATAATTATTTCTCCTTTACATTAAATTAGGTAAACAAAAATTCCAGTATGTAATGATTTCATTCGTTGAAATCTTAATTAAACAATTCTATATCGTATGAAAAATACAGGAAAAATTATTATTCTCATTACAGTATTGCTTCTGTCCACAGAAATTATTTTTGCACAGGGAGGAAAAATTTTAGTTCGTGGAACTGTAATATCAGCTACAGATGATCTGCCAATAGTGGGCGCCACAGTAGCTGAAATAAATTCCGATAATCGTACTGTGAATGGGGTAGTTACGAATCTTGATGGAAATTTCAGTATATTGGTTTCGAGTAATAAAAACACATTGTCATTTAGCTTCGTCGGATACAAAAAACAGCAGATGGTTGTTGGCGAGAATACCGCCATCAAAATTACACTGTATGAGATGGACCAGTTGAAGGAAATAGTAGTAAGAGCAAAACCCAAACAAAGAGTCGGTTCTCTTGATATTGATGAGCGCGATATTTCGATGGCTATTTCGAAACTGAGTGCAGATGAGATTAGCGAACTGAACGTTGCTTCTGTCGATGAGGCACTCCAGGGTCGAATGGCCGGTGTTGATATCATGGCTAATTCCGGTGAACCGGGAAGTGGTATGTCCATTCGAATCAGGGGTATTACTTCTATCAGTGGAAACAACCAACCAATGATTGTGGTGGATGGTATTCCGCTTGAAACAGTCGTAGGTGCCGATTTTGATTTTTCCACGGCTACTGAAGAAGAATTTTCACAGCTTCTGAACGTTGCACCGGCAGATATCAAGGATATTGTAGTGTTAAAAGATGCTGCAGCAACAGCAATTTGGGGCTCAAAAGCTGCCAACGGAGTGCTGCAGATTACTACCCGACGCGGTACGATTTCACAGCCCAAAATCTCATTCATAGCAAAAACCGGATTCTCACCACAACCTGATGCGATTCCTACACTCTCGGGCGACGAATATTCAACCATGATATTGGAATCGTATATGAACACAGGCAGACCGCTTGATTTACTTACAGTTACCGGAAAACCTTTCTCTTATGACCCGCGCGATCCGTATACTTTCTACAATTACCAAAACAACGCCGATTGGGTGAAAGCCGTTTCGCAAACCGGTTACAATCAGGATTACAACTTGTCTGTGCGTGGTGGTAGTTCAAAAGTACGTTATTCTTTTTCGGCAGGATATTACAA
>JAGPGR010000185.1 GCA_018055865.1 Paludibacteraceae bacterium
ATCCTGAATTGATTCGCGCTAAGGAGTTGGGCATTAAAATCTATTCATTCCCGGAGTATCTCTATCAGCAAACCCGCAGTAAAACCAGAATAGTAGTAGGAGGGAGTCACGGTAAAACTTCAACAACGGCCATGATTCTCTACGTCATGAACAAGCTCAGATTCAAAGCCGACTACATGGTAGGAGCTCAAATCGAGGGATTTGAAAATATGGTTCAACTTTCTTATGACTCACGTGTAGCTGTTTTCGAAGGCGACGAGTACCTCACTTCGCCCATCGACTTGCGCCCAAAATTTCACCTTTACAAACCTCACATTGCCATTCTTACCGGCGTTGCCTGGGATCATATCAATGTTTTCCCTACTTTTGAAAATTACGTGGAGCAGTTCCGTCAGTTTGTGGAAACGATGGAAATCCAGGGACGACTTATTTATTTCAGCGGCGATGAAGTGCTTGAAGATATTGCCAAAAATTGTCGGAATGACATAATTACTTTTCCCTACAAAACTCCCAAATATGAAATCCGGAATGGCCTGACTTATATAAAAACGCGTAACGGCGAAGTGGAATTAAAAATCTTTGGCGAACATAACCTGCAAAATATGGAAGCTGCACGTCTGGCTTGCCGTCAGATAGGCATTATGGACGATAAATTTTACGAAGCAATTGCCGATTTTACAGGAGCATCAAACCGCCTTCAAATAATAGTGGAAAAACCCGATCGGGTTGCTTTCAAAGATTTTGCTCATTCACCTTCCAAGCTCAAAGCTACCGTAAAAGCCGTTCGCATGCAATATCCCGACCGGCAACTGATAGCGTGCATGGAATTGCATACATTTAGCAGCCTCACATCCGAATTTCTGCCTCAGTATGCCGACAGCATGAATGAAGCCGATATTGCTTTCGTGTATTACAACCCGGAAGTAATACATCACAAGCAACTTGAAGAATTGGATCCGCAGAACGTGAAGGAGGCATTCGGAGGCGAAAACGTGACGGTCTTTACCGATACAAATCTCTTGCAGGCAAAACTCAAATCGATGAATTATGATAATTCTGCATTGCTGCTGATGAGTTCGGGCAATTTTTCCGGAATCAATTTAGCTGATTTTGCGAACGAACTGCTAGCCACTTAAATCACTTTGTTAATAAAATAGAATGACCAAAAAGCCTTTTTTCCCTTCTTCCCTTATGAATCGGGACACAATGGGGGGGCAGGGGCAGATATTATAAGTATGGAAAAACAACTTTTATTAGACCAGCGATATATGCGCATGGCACGAATCTGGGCAGAAAATTCGTATTGCGAACGTCGCAAAGTAGGGGCTTTACTGGTGAAAAACAAGATGATTATATCCGATGGTTACAATGGCACACCTTCGGGCTTCGAAAATAAATGCGAGGATGATAATAATGTGTCAAAACCCTACGTGCTTCACGCAGAAGCCAATGCAATCAGTAAAATTGCCCGTTCGCACAACAGCAGCGATGGAGCAACACTTTATGTTACGGCATCTCCGTGCATGGAATGCTCCAAACTGATTATTCAGGCGGGAATCAAACGGGTAGTGTATGGTGAAACTTACAGGATTATGGACGGTGTGGAATTGCTTCAGCGGGCCGGCATTGACGTGGTTTTTTTGGAAAATGTTGAGTGATTTTTTTATAAGATTTTTTTCTGATTAATATTTTTTATACATGAATAAAAGAAACATTTGGATTATCGTAGTTATTGTCCTAACAGCTTTGAGTGCATTATTACTTGGAAACCTGATAGCTGAACGAGCACAAAGAGGCAAAAACTTAAAGGATTTATCGGGTTTGTTTTCATTTGGAAATTCATCCAAGGTAAGTGATTTGCTGTCGCTCATTGACGGTCAGTATGTGGATAGTGTTGATCTGGACAGCATAACGGATGAGGTCATGTCTGATATCGTATCGAAGCTCGACCCGCATTCGGTTTACATTCCGGCAAAAGACCTTGAAGCTGTGAACAGCGAACTGGAAGGTAGTTTCAGCGGCATTGGAGTGCAGTTTAACATACAAAGCGATACAGTAATGATTGTTTCTGTTATCAGTGGAGGACCTTCTGAGAAAGTGGGACTGATGGCCGGAGACAGGATTGTGAAGGTGAATGACACTGCTTTTGTGGGTAAGGATGTAGTGAGCAACGAAAAAGTAATGCGAAAACTCCGCGGGCCGAAAGGAACGGAAGTGAAACTCGGCGTGAGACGTCAGGGCACAAAAGAAGTACTTTCTTACACCATCCAACGCGGCGAAATTCCGATTAATTCGGTTACGGTAGCTTATATCATCGAACCGGGAGTTGGATTTATTGGTTTGAACAATAACTTCGGCAATAATACCTACGACGAGTTTTTGCATTCCATAGCCGAATTAAGAGCAAAGGGTGCCAGAAAATATATCATCGATCTGCGCGAAAACAGCGGTGGACTGATGGATGTAGCTATCCGGATGATCAACGAATTTCTGCCCAAAGGACAAATGATTGTTTATTCCGAAGGAAAAGCTTATCCGCGAACGGATGCTAAAGCCGACGGTACGGGCTCATGCATCAACTATCCGATGGTGGTTTTGATTGATGAGTTTAGTGCTTCGGCCAGCGAAATCTTTGCGGGAGCTATTCAGGACAATGATCGTGGACTGATAGTAGGTCGTCGGTCTTTTGGGAAAGGACTTGTACAAACGCAGATTCCATTTTCGGATGGTTCGGCAGTTCGGCTCACTGTAGCACGCTACTTCACACCATCCGGACGCAGCATTCAAAAACCGTACGTTCGCGGAAAAAGTGCTGATTATGAAATGGATCTGCTGAAACGCTTTGAACATGGTGAATTTGACACCAAAGACAGCATTCAGGTAGCTGACTCGCTGAAATTCAAAACCCTGAAAGGCAGAACCGTATATGGCGGAGGCGGAATAATGCCCGATATTTTTGTTCCGCGCGATACATTGCAATATTCACCCTATCTGACTAAAGTGGTGAATTACGGTTATACGTACCAGTTTGCATTTCAGTATACCGACAAAAACCGGACTAAGTTGAGCAAATTCAAAAACTGGCAGGAAATGGATCAGTTTCTTACTTCGCAGAATCTGTTGAGTGAATTTGTTGCATTTGCTGCTTCAAAAGGTGTTCCGGCCAATCAGCGCGAAATAAATGTATCTAAAAACCTGTTGTTGACTCAGATAAAATCGTATATTGTGCGAAATATGATAGGCGATAGTAATTTTTATCCGTTGCTCAACAGAGAGGATGAAACGGTGAAAAAAGCACTGGAAGCAATTAAAAAAGAGAAAATTTAACAAGAAAAACCTGATGGAAATCAGGTTTTTTTGTATGCTTTTACACAGTTGACAAAGTCTGCTATCTTCTCTGAATCAGTTTCGAAGATATTGCCCGCCACAATCAAATCTGCTCCGGCGTTGAAGGCCAATGTGAGTTGCTCTGTTGTTTTGATACCACCGCCTACAATGAGCGGAATGTTCAGTTTCTGCTTTACAGCTGTAATCAGTTGGACCGAAACCGGTACAGCAGCACCGCTTCCTGCTTCCAGATACACCATTTTCATGCCCAGTAACTCGCCGGCAACGGCCGTTGATACACATTCGTCGATGTGATCTGCACCGATCGGATTTGTATTGCTTACAAGCTGCACAGAAGAATGATTTCCGCCATCAATCAGAATATAACCTGTAGGTATTACTTCCACGTCCGATTGCTTGATTTCCAGTGCCGAAAGTACGTGCTGCCCAATGAGATAATCCGGATTTCGACCCGAAATAAGCGAAAGAAAAAGCAGTGCATCGGCTCTTTGTGAAAATTGAGATGCATCGCCGGGAAAAAGGATTTTTGGCACATGCAATTTACTCAGAGAGTCGAAGAGGCTGTCGGGCGAACAGGTTTTACTGCTTCCGCCTATAAAAATAAAGTCCGGTAAACTTGTTTCGAAAGCCGAAAGGACATCAGCGAGCATTCGCCCTGTGCATTTTTCGGGGTCCAGCAATACTGCAAGCATTTTCTGCCCCATGGAGGCTTTCACAGCAATATGTTCGTATATGTTATTCATTGTCAATGCAGTATGCCAGTGTGTAGTGGTCTGTCAACCGGTAATGTACCCGATATTCCTTGCTTGTTTTCAGAAACAGAGCTTTCAAATGTCCTTCGTGCCGAAGTTCAAACGGGAGAATGCGGATTTGTTTTGCAAAATTGTAGGCACTCTCACCGATGATTTTGTAAAGCGCTTCTTTGGTTGACCAAACCACCCGCAGATAATTCAGATTGTTGGTTTTCAAGTATTCTTTCAACTCTTCGTCACCCAGAAATCGGGTGTGAATTTTCATTATCTGGTCTGTTGGTTTTTCAATATCAATTCCTACATCGAATATGGGATGCACAATGACTGAAATCCAGCCTCTGCAATGTGAGAAGCTGATTTTGTAGCTGTTGTCGGCCAAAACTGGTTTACCGTCGGGTGTATGAAGAATTACTTTTTCCTCTCCATTCAGGCAATGCTTTAAAGCCAGCCGAAGTCCCAGAAATTCTTTCTTTCGATGAATGGAATTAATCTTATCCATTTCCGGCAAATATAATTCGGGATGGTTGAAAGCCTGAATCAGTTCATCTATCGACAAATTATTTTCCATCAGA
>JAGPGR010000186.1 GCA_018055865.1 Paludibacteraceae bacterium
TTGTTCCTCTGCCATCATTCCGGATTCCTCATTCGGGCGTGGGTAATAGCCCAAGAACCAGATAACAACAGATCCGACCAGAATGATGGTTCCCATTTTTTTCAAGTATTGCTGCCCTTTTTCCCAGGTATGCTTCCACATGGATTTGGCTGTCGGGATTCGGTAAGGAGGCAGTTCCATGACAAAAGGCGTTTCGTCTTTTTTAAACAAATATTTTTTCAATAGTCTGGCCACCCCTACAGCCAGAATTATTCCGGTGGCATAAATACCAAAAAGCACCAGCCCGGCCTGATCGGGGAAGAAAGTACCGGCCAAAAGCAGATAAACAGGCAGGCGGGCACTGCACGACATGAGCGGATTGACCAGAATGGTGATAATGCGGCTGTTTCGGTTTTCGATGGTGCGGGTAGCCATAATGGCGGGTACATTGCATCCGAAGCCCATGATTAGCGGAATAAACGACTTACCATGCAGACCCATTTTATGCATAATTTTATCCATAATAAAGGCAGCACGAGCCATATAACCCGTATCTTCCATCAGCGAAATGAAAAAATAAAGAATCAGAATGTTGGGCAAAAAGACTATCACACCTCCTACTCCACCCAGAACTCCATCAATAAGCAGGGCTTTCAGCGGACCTTCGATCATGTGATTGTGAAGTAAACTGCTCAGCCACTCCACGCCGCTTTCAATCCAGTTCATCGGATACTGACCGAGCGTAAAAGTAGCCTGAAACATAGTAAAAATAAAGAAAATGAAAAGCGGATATCCCCAGTATTTTCCTATCAATACATGGTCGAGTTTTGAGGTAAGCGTGTTTTTGTTCTTTTTACTATTTGCCGTGAATGTTTCTTTCAGTGCGCCCGAAATAAAGCCATATTTAGCGTCGGTCACAGCCGATTCCACGTCCGTTTTAAGGGCTGACTGAATGCGTTTCACCTCTTCGTCCCTTATTTTCAGCACTTTCTGTCCGCTCTGCTCTTCAGCAATGTGATTGTTGACTACAGAATCGTTCTCCAGTAATTTGATTGACAAATACCGGAATGAATACTTAGCCTGAAGATGGTGATATTCTGCTACCAGCACATCCCGAAGCCTTACTATACTCCGCTCAAGTTCTGCACCGTAATTGATATGGATGTGTCGGGAGAAGTGATTATTTTTGGCATCCGGCTTCCCGATAAGATCTGCTTCCGACTTTTTCTGATCATGTTTGTGTTCTATCTGAACCTCATGAAGGTATTCATCCAGCAGTTTATCGTCTTTTACAGTATGTATCAAAATCCCATCTTCATTGATAATGTGAGTGCTTTCATACATTTTTATAACACTTCGAAACAACTGAACTACACCAAATCCATTTTTAGCTATGACGGGCGTAAAAGGCATGCCGAGCAGTTTGCCCAGGGCTTTATAATCCAGCTTATCGCCGCTTTTCTGAAGCTCATCATACATATTGAGAGCCACTACTGTTTGCAGGTGCATATCGATGAGTTGGGTGGTCAGATACAAATTGCGTTCGAGGTTGGAGGCATCTACCACATTGATGACTACATCGGGAGTTTCATCCAGCAGAAATCCGCGTACATATTTTTCTTCGGGCGAATAAGCTGAAATAGAGTACGTACCCGGCAAATCAACCAGGTGAAACCTGTAACCATCCTGTTCGAAGGTTCCGTTTTTGGCACCAACAGTCACACCACTGTAATTTCCCACATGCTCGTGTGAGCCTGAGGCTGTATTGAAAAGCGTTGTTTTGCCGCTGTTCGGATTTCCAACCAGGGCTACGGTTATTTCTTTGCGCTTACTCAATGCCGCTTTGCGCACTTCTTCTTCGTGAAAGAAAACACCTGCAGAGGCTTCGCTCTTGAATGATCTGAGTGCTTCCTGCTCACTTACCACTTCAATAAGCGCCGCTTCGCTTCGCCTCAGTGAAATTTCATAACCCATCACCCGATATTTCACCGGGTCATTCAAAGGGGCATTCTGAAGAGATTGCACAATCTTTCCTTTCACAAAGCCCATTTCAATAATGCGTTTTCTGAAACCACCATGACCAAGCACCTTCACAATGGATGCTTTTTGACCGGTTTGAAGTTCGGAAAGTTTCATACAATTCTTAAAATAAGAGCACAAAGATACTATTTAGATTATCTCTAAACAAGTATATGATCTTATTTATTACATTTTTGATTTCTGAAAATAAAAAACAACGTTCTGAGAAAAGACAAAACGTTGTTTTATTAAGGTGTTATTTTCTGAAATTATTCCATATCCATTTCGTCAGATTCCTCTGATTCAGAAGGTTTTGGACGATCTACCGGTTTGGGCTTCGTATTTCCGAAATTATAGGTAAGTGTCAGCCCGAACATACGTCCCATGCGTTTATTTTCGGAATACTGGTAGAACCCTTCTCCGCTGGTCACACTTCGGAATTTTCGGGAATCAAACAGATCTCTGACATTGAAATTGACGCTGAATTTCTTTTCGAAAAACGATTTACGTAACCCTAAATCCATGGAATAGCTGTCCAGTTGTTTGCCTTGCGGTGTGAGCCGTTCCGATCGATACTGTCCGGTAACCTGACCGGAAAAAGTGGGCGATAACATCAGATTGGCAATCACACGGCCATCCCAGGAGAAATTTTCATGCGCCGGCAGCACAACCCTGACTTCGGGATATAATTCATTGGTATATACAGATGCGTCCAGCTTGTTATAGTAAAAATTGAGGGAAGAAGTGAGATTCAGAATCTTGAACAACCGGTTTTTGGCCACAAGTTCTACTCCCATATCATGCTCTTTGGTCAGATTCATGAATGTCGATTCCATCACTCCGTTTCTAAGAAAGCTAACCCGCTCAATATCATCGTTATTCAGTCTGTAATAGATAGAGGAGGAAAGAGTGTGATTGTCCCAGTTTTTGATGTAATTCAGTTCGAAAGCAGAAGTCATTTCGGGCATCAGCAGCGGGTTACCGTAACTTATATTGGTAGAATCCGAGTAGTCGCGGAAGGAATTGACCATGCGACCGCGGGGACGGTCAACTCGCCGTGTATAATTCAGTTGCACTTCGTTGTTGTTGGGCAATGAATAGGAAAGATATACGCTCGGATACACCTTAAAATAGGATTGTGGGTCAAGCTTTATTGATTCACGGCTCGAGGTTGAGGTAATGTCTTTTCTGAAATATTCACCCCTCACACCTGCCTGAACAGAGAAATTATCAATTCTTGTTCCATAAGTGGCATACCCTGCATGAATCTGCTCGGCGTAATCAAAAACATTGTAATATTCGGGTATATCCTTGTTGTTGAAATTATCTGTGCCGCTGGCATTGCTTAGCCGGTCATTCCAGATGCTGCTCCAGCCGAGTTCGAGCCTGTTGTTGTCTGTAAATTTTTTGGTATAATCTGTTTTAAGCTCAATGGTATTGCTGTTACCATCCGCTATTTGGGTGATATCCTGATTATTGGCAGCCGCCAGACGATCCAGCTGTGTGTAACGTTGGTTGCCCAGATTGCCGTGCTCGGAGTACGACAGATTGGTCATCAGATTGGATCCTTTTTTGTCAAAATCTATTCTGTGATAAAGATTGACATTATACCCCTTGTGCTGGTCTGAGGCGTTATTTTCGCGGGAGTAATCTCTCAGTTTGGCGTTTGTAGCTTTGCGGGTAAGCAAATAATCTGTATTAGAGTACATATCAGGCATGCCATTGTGTCCGAATCCGTTGATACCGATTGTATTTTTCGAGTCCAGGTGGTAATCCACTCCGGCGCGGAAGAATACACCGCCCATTTTGAATTCTGTTTTACTATTCTGATTCAACAGGGTAGAGTCGCCGTTGTTATAGTTTGTGCGTTCGGTGAGTCCCCAGCCGTTTCCTACCATTCGGCGGTATCCCAGATTGGCGAAAACGTCGAATTTGCCTACGTTGTAGTTGATACTTGCTCCGGCATTGGAGCCTGGTTTGCCGTTCTGGAGTGTGGCTCCGGCCGAAAGGCTGCCGTAGTAACCGGCTTTACGGTTCTTTTTCATCACCAGGTTAATGATGCCCGCAGTGCCTTCGGGATTAAATTTTGCCGATGGATTGGTCATCACTTCTATACTTTCGATGTTTTCGGCGGGCATTTGCTGCAGCACCTGAGCCCGGTTATCGGCGGTAAGTCCTGAAGGTTTGCCGTTTATCCACACCTCTACACTTGCATTGTTGCGCAGGGAGATGTTACCATCATTATCCACATCCACTGATGGAATATTCTGAAGCACATCGGTGGCCGATCCTCCGGCAGCCGCTATATTTTGGTCGACACTGAAAACTTTCTTATCAATATCGAACCGCATCTGCGAGCCCTGACCCACTACCTGCACTTCTTTCAGCATTTTTGAGTCTTCGGTAAGCGGAATATTGCCGAACCTCACATCCGATCCATTGACATTAAACTCTTTGTTGAAAGGGCTGTAACCCACAAAACTGATGCGGAGTTCATACGTTCCGTTAGCTACGGAGGCTATGTTGAACACTCCGTCCTGGTTGGTCAGTGCGCCTGCTAAATTTTTTGAAGTGGCCGGATTATAAATTGAGACTGTTACAAATTCGATGGGTTGCTGCGTGCCTGCATCAATGATGCGTCCCTGAATAGTTACA
>JAGPGR010000187.1 GCA_018055865.1 Paludibacteraceae bacterium
TATTATAGGTGAATTTTATTGCAGTGTAACCTTTATCAACAGGAAACGTATAAGTCGGGTAATACTTTGAGGTATTCACATACACTATACTGTCTATATTATCCCAGCCGGACTGATTTTGTGCTTCCACTTTCAGGGATGATCCTATTCCCGATGAGGGGTAACGGTACATAAAACTCAGTTTACTGATGATATCGGGGAATTGTTTGGTTATAAGGGATTCTTTATCTTTCATAAATCCAACTGAAGGAATAGCCAGACCTGAACTTGTTGTCGTTGTATAAGTTCCGCTAACTGAACCTGTCCATCCTAAATTAGTTGGAATACCATTTGTAAATCCTTCTGTCTCAGTTAAAACAGTCCCCTTCAGTTGAAACACATCCAATAAGTATCCGGTGGCGTAAGGAGTTTCTTCCCAGTTGGCAGTAAAGGAAGAACTGCTGACATCCGAAGCTGCCATCCCGACGGGAGTTTCAAGGCCGGTAGTCCGGAGGCGCTGGGTATTGACCGAAGGAGCTACCACCCCGCTTCGATACGAGGTAACGCTGTAAGTATAATTTTCGTCGGGATTTAAGTTTCCGACAGTCAGTTGGTTGATTACTCCCACCGATTTATCTTTGAAAATATAATTATTGGCAGATTCGAAATTCATGGTGTGAGTACGAATCTTATCCAGTTGTGTGTAAAGATATTCTGTCCATTCGGTCAGGTCAAAATTACTGTTGGGATGAGTAATTGCCGGATTACGTTTTAGGATTTTGTCCAAACCCCAAAAATAATCTGCTCCGCCGTTTAATTTTCCTACCATATCTACCAGAACACCATTTCTGAATAAAGCTACCGGATCATTCCCATTGAAATTGAGTACAGAATCTGTCATAAAATCTGCTTTATTCCTTAATTCGGGATTTGTAGAACCGGAATGAACAAGCATACATGTTTGTTTATTCTGTAAAGTTCCTGAAAGTTTGAATGAAGTTTCATAATCTCCGAATCCCTGCGATTGTTTTTTCAGCGAATAATTGGATAAATCAACTGCAGCACCCGTTCCGTTGTAGATTTCAATGGCTTTGTCGTACGAAGAACCTTCCACATATCCTGAAATAATCAGATTTCCGGCCCGGGTATCTCCCTGATAAAGCGAAACGGTGTAATTAGTGGCAGCGGGATCTTCAAGCCAGTGAAGAGTGCCACCCACGGGTGTAACATCGGTAGGTTCCGTGGCAATAAACTCGGAAGTGGCAAGTCCCCTGATTGGAACACGCGTAATCTCGGTCAGTCCGCCACCCTGAATAAACAAAGTGTCCACAGTAGTACCAACTTCTGTTGGTGTGTAATTGACCTGCAGATTGAAACCTGCTTGTGCATCAGCAACCGAAATAGTTGTATTCGAGACAGACAAGGAAGGGCTGTTTCTCAAAAAAGACACAGTAAGCGGGGATGTAATATTTACGCCTTCGATATTGAAAGTGAGTGATTTGGTAACATTGAGCAATATTACCCCAAAATCGAGTTTGAATTTACGGCGGGGTGCCACCAGAAACGCCCCGGTTTCTTCAGCATAGGTAAATGCTTTGGTAGAATCAATGCCCCAGATATATGATGTCAGTTCTGGAAAATCAATAAACGGATTGCGGTTACCCTGAATGGCATAAATGCTGTCGTTGCGTGCAAGTTCTTTATTGCTCACCGGGTCTTGTTTGTGCCATTTTACAAGCAAATCGTAAGCCCAGGGCTGCCAAACCGGATAAACGGTTTTGGTGAGCATCGGTGAATTCCATAGCGGAGCCAGGTCTTCGTAGATAGTGGAAATATAGAGGTACGATCGGGCAAAATCGCCTTTAAATTCATCGGCTGGCTCAAAACTATTTTCAGTATAAACTGAACCAAAACCATTTTTACCTATTTTTGATATTCCGTTTTCATACATTGGAGTACCAACGACTTCTCCTAGCGGAAGATTATTTTTTATTCCGTTTGTATAAGCATCGGCCGGATAGAGATGAAAAAGGTCTTTGTAAGCCATATTTTCATACGCACCCCACCAGCTTTTGGGGAATGAATGTTCGATAGCCATTTCGGATATGGAATTGTATCCATTGAAATATCTTTTATTACTTGAATACATGTCCATCACCGATCCATCGGTATTGCGGTCGGTAGAATAAAAACCCTGCCAGGTACACCCCGGACCGCTGCCGTAATCCAGCACCGAGAGTGGTGAGGAAATCTCATGCAGTGTAGTCTTCAGTTCGGCTTTTTTCTTACCGAGGGCAAAATGATAGTAACCGGTGGGAATGGCTCCCTGAGCTGCAACAGCAATACTTACAATTATTATCAGTAGTAATTGTTTTGTAAAAATGTTCATCAGTTTATTTTTTTGGATTTTATACAGGTCAAATATAGCATAATTAAGGGAGATAGCAAAAACGACAAACTCTTTTTATCATTCTTTGACAAAAAGAGTTGTTGATGCGTAACGGGTTGTATATTATTTCATTTCCACCTTTTGATAAGGTCGTGATAGGCGTCAATGCGTCTGTCGCGGAAGAAAGGCCACCAGCGACGAACCGCTTCTGTCCTATTTAAATCAAGATCAAAAATGATAATCTCTTCCTGACTATCAGAAGCTTGTACTAAAATTTCGCCCTGTTGACCAGCCATGAAACTGCTGCCCCAAAACTGAATGCCATTCGTGATGCCAGAAGGGTCTGCTTCATAGCCAACCCTGTTGCATGAAATGACGGGAATACCGTTTGCCACGGCATGTGAACGCTGAATGGTCATCCAGGCATTGCGTTGACGGTCTTTTTCTTCGGCAGTATCGGAACTCTCCCACCCGATGGCCGTGGGATAAATGAGCAGCTCGGCTCCCGCAAGCGCCATGAGGCGTGCAGCTTCGGGATACCACTGATCCCAGCATACCATTACTCCCAGTTTACCTACGGAAGTTTTTATGGATTCAAAACCCAGATCGCCGGGAGTGAAATAGAATTTTTCGTAATATGCCGGATCGTCGGGTATGTGCATCTTACGATACATTCCGGCAATGGTTCCATCTTTTTCCATCACTACTGCACTATTGTGATAAAGTCCCGTTGCCCGTTTTTCGAATAAAGAAAGTACAATTACGACTCCTAATTCTTTGGCAAGTTTTCCAAAATGTTCGGTAGAAGGTCCGGGAATGGTTTCTGCCTGATCAAAAACCGATACTTCTTCGGTCTGACAGAAATAAAGACCGTTGTGCAGTTCCTGCAAAATAATAAGTTCAGCTCCCTGCGAAGCTGCTTTACGGATGTTTTTTTCTAATTTTTCCAGGTTTTCAGCGATATTAGCTGTGTTGGATTGCTGGATGATTGCTATTTTCATTAGAATGCGAATTACACGAATTAATACGAATTACACGAATTTTCATTAAGTCAGACTGTAAAAGGAATAAATTATTTGCTTATTTATTTGTACTTAATCATTTAATATTCAAATCTTTAACGAACTAACTAAACAAATTTTCTTTTAGGGGTAATACTGCATCGTCACACAATGCAGCGATCCATGCTGTTTTATCAGTGCTGTACAGTCAATACCAACGATTTCACGGTCGGGAAATGCTTTCTGCAGTTGCCTAAAAGCGATTTCATCCTTTGGAGAATTGTATGTTGGCATCAGCACGGCATCATTGATAATCAGAAAATTAGCGTAAGTAGCCGGAAGTCTGATGCCGTTTTCATCATACACTGCATCAGCCATGGGGAGAGGGATAAGAAAGAGGCCTCTCCCTAAATCCCTCTCCGAAGGAGAGGGACTTGAAGAGTGAAGACTATATTCTTTTAGCTCATATTCCATTTTTTTAAGTTCTGAGTAGTGTTCGTCCTTTTCGTCATCGCATTTGACGTAAGCGATGGTATTTTCGCTGCAAAAACGGGCGAGAGTATCCACATGGCTGTCGGTATCGTCACCGGAAAGATAACCGTGATGAAGCCAAAGTATCCGTTCGGCTCCCAGGTATTCCCTCAGTTTATTTTCGATTTCTTCCTTCGAAAGATTATTCCGGTTTTCAGAAAGCAGACATTCGGCGGTGGTAAGAATAGTTCCTTTGCCGTTACTTTCGATGCTTCCTCCTTCGAGTACAAAGTTCAGCCGGTTCTTATAGGTTACATTTTTCGGGAAAACATTTTTTTCAAAAAGTTGTCGGGTAATCTGATTATCCAAATTAGCCGGAAATTTCATTCCCCATCCATTAAATGTAAAATCGAGCACGACGGGTTTTTCGTCCACCATCACAATAATGCCGCCGTGGTCGCGTGCCCATGTATCGTTGGATGGAATTATTGTGTATTTAATTTTATTCTGCGGTAATTCTTTCAGTTGTTCACGAACCAGATTTTCATCAGCACAAACCACCAACAGACTTTCGCGTTTTACAATTTCACTGGCAATATTGACGAAACACGCCGACACTTCATCCAGCATATCAGCCCAGTCAGTACCGGCATGCGGCCAGGTAAGCTGTACAAATGTCTGGGGCTCCCATTCGGCAGGCATCCTAATTTTGGGTTTCTTGTTTTCAGTTTCAGGTTCCATGTTATTAAGACACCTATTATTTACGATTTACAATTGACGATTTAACGAACTCAGGAACATATT
>JAGPGR010000188.1 GCA_018055865.1 Paludibacteraceae bacterium
GATACAGTCGGCGGACCGATTCTCGAAAACATACTCAAAACCCTTATGCCGCTTGGTGCTGTAACTACCTGTGGCAGTGTGGCTTCTGCTGAATTGAATATGAGCGTTTTCCCATTTATCTTACGCGGAATCTCGCTTATCGGTATTTCAGCGCAAAACTACCCCATGCACCTGCGTACAAAACTTTGGAATAAACTGGCAAATGAATGGAAACCGGATAATTTATTGAAGATTTACACTGAAATACCGCTCAATAAACTGCCGGAAGCTATTCCTGAGATACTTAATGGCAGATTGAAAGGGCGTACACTCGTAAATCTTACAGATTGATACAGAAAGGTGGTGTAAAATTGTTTTTTAACTTTACTGAACCGAAAAAAAATCGCAATTTTGCACTTTCTTTTCTATCAGCTAATCTCTTATAACAACTAATGGCTTTAGCAAACGAGAATTATCTCAAAACTCCGGAAATTTACGGCTTTGATGAAATTGAAAAGCGAGTGAACGCCTACCGGGTTTTGAATCCTAAATCTGAACTGATCAATTTCGGATTAGGTGATGTCACGCTTCCATTACCTGCCAGTTTTATACGGGCACTTCACCGCGCATCTGATGAATTAGGCAATAAATCTACTTTCAAGGGGTACAGCCCACCCCGGGGTTATGATTTCCTTATCTCAAAAATTCAAAAAGACTACAAAGCTCATGGGATAGGCGTAGATAAAGAATCCATATTTGTAACGGATGGCGCCAAATCCACCATAGGAAACATTGGACACGTGCTGGGCCGGGATAATATTATTGCCATTACAGATCCGGTTTATCCGGTTTACGAAAATGCCACCATTATGAGTGGACGTGCGGGAACATTGAATGAGCATTTGCAGTGGAACAATATCGTTTATCTGAATTGCACCGCTGCCAATAACTTCATTCCCGAACTTCCCAAAGAGAGAGTAGATATAATCTATCTATGCAATCCAAACAATCCTACCGGAACGGCTATGAACAGAACCGAACTGAAAAAGTGGGTGGATTATGCCGTGGAAAACCAAAGCATAATTGTTTACGATGGAGTGTATAGTGCTTTTATTTCCGAACAGGATATTCCGGAGAGTATTTATGAAATCAAAGGGGCTAAAAAGGTTGCCATAGAGGTGCGAACATATTCAAAAATGGCCGGATTTACGGGTCTTCGCTGCGGCTATGCAGTGTTTCCGCAAGAATTGACTGTTTACACTCAGGATGCCCAAAACATTCCACTTATTAAGCTTTGGAGCCGAAGAAATTCATACTATACGAATGGAGTTCCATATATTGTTCAGCGGGCAGCAGAAGCAGTTTATTCACCCGAAGGAAAAGAAGAGGTAAAAGAGCTGATTCGTTATTACATGGGAAATGCAGAGATTATTCGTCATGAACTTTTAAGGCTGGATTTTCAGGTTTTTGGGGGAATAAATGCTCCGTATGTGTGGGTAAAAACACCCATCAACATGTCATCGTGGAATTATTTCAATGAATTGCTTTTTCTTAAAAATATCATTTCTACTCCCGGAATACTTTTTGGAAAAAACGGGGAAGGTTTTGTGCGGTTCAGCGGATTTGCTAACAGGGAAATAATTATACAGGCATTAGACAGATTAAAAAGGTAAATATATTAATTTTATAAAATACAAAGTGTATAAATGTGTGGAATAGTAGGATATATTGGTAACAAAGAAGCTTACCCGATTTTGATTAAAGGTCTTCACAGGCTCGAATATCGTGGATACGACAGTGCAGGAATAGCTCTGATAGATAATAAAAACCTGAAAGTATACAAAGCCAAAGGTAAAGTTTCTGAATTAGAGCAGTTTGCTGAACACAAAGACATTACAGGCACTATTGGCATTGCTCACACCCGATGGGCCACTCATGGCGAACCAAATCAAAAAAATGCTCACCCGCATTATTCACAATCAGAAGAAATTGCAATAATTCACAACGGTATTATTGAAAATTACGCAGTTTTGAAAGAGGGGTTGACCCGTGAAGGGTATTCCTTTCAGAGTCAGACAGATACGGAAGTGCTGGTGCAGTTGATAGAATTTATGAAAATTACAAACAATGTGGATCTTCCCACTGCCGTACAACTTGCATTAAATCAGGTAATTGGAGCATACGCCATTGCTGTACTCGACAAACACAATCCGGATATGATTGTAGCAGCCCGAAAGGGGAGTCCCCTTGTAATCGGCATTGGCGAAGATGAATATTTTATAGGTTCAGATGCTACTCCAATAATAGAATTTACCAACAAGGTTATCTATGTAGGTGAAGAAGAGATTGTTACAATAAAACGCAACGAACCTCTCAAAATTAAAACTATCGGAAATATCGAAAAAACACCTCAGGTGCACAAACTGGAAATGACTCTGAACCAGTTGGAAAAAGGTGGTTATCCGCATTTTATGCTCAAAGAAATATTTGAACAACCAGCCACCCTGAGCGACTGCATGCGTGGCCGGGTGAATGTCGATTCGGACAATATCACCCTGGCAGGCTTTATTGACAACAAAGAGAAGTTCATGAATGCCAAACGCATTATCATTACCGCTTGCGGCACTTCATGGCACGCTGCACAAATAGGTATGTATGCCATCGAAGAGTTTGCCCGAATTCCGGTCGAAGTGGAATATTCTTCCGAATTCCGGTACAGAAAACCGGTAATCAATAAGGACGACATCGTAATTGCCATTTCACAATCGGGTGAAACAGCAGATACACTGGCTGCAGTAGACCTGGCCAAACAACACGGAGCGTTTATTTTCGGCATTTGCAACGTGGTTGGTTCATCTATTCCAAGAAACACACATTCAGGATGTTACACTCACGTAGGACCTGAAATCGGAGTTGCATCTACCAAAGCGTTTACGGCGCAGGTTACAGTGCTTACTATGCTGGCCATTCTGATAGGAAAAGAAAAAGGAACAATTTCAACCGAAGAATACCTGAATCTGATAAAAGAATTAAGCCTGATTCCGGATAAAGTAAGTGAAGCACTGAAGACAAATGACCAAATATTTGAACTGGCCAAAACTTTTACCTATGCAAGTAACTGCATATACCTGGGGCGTGGATACAATTTTCCGGTTGCGCTCGAAGGTGCTTTGAAGCTGAAAGAAATCTCATACATTCACGCCGAAGGTTACCCTGCCGCCGAAATGAAACACGGACCTATTGCACTCATTAGCAATGAAATGCCGGTAATAGCCATTGCCACTCAATCGGATACCTACGAAAAGGTAATCAGCAATATACAGGAAATAAAAGCTCGTAAAGGACGAATCATTTCGGTGGTTACCGAAGGCGATAAAGTGGTAAAAAATCTTTCGACTTATACCATTGAAGTGCCCAAAACAGAAATTTGCCTCACACCCTTGCTTTCGGTAATTCCGTTGCAACTGCTTGCATATCACATTGCTGTGGTCAAAGGATGCGATGTGGATCAACCGCGAAATCTGGCAAAATCAGTAACAGTAGAATAAAAAATATGTGCGGAATAGCAATGATACGGCTGCTTAAGCCGCTTGATTATTATCAGAAAAAATACGACACCTGGCAGTACGGATTGAATAAAATGTATCTGCTGATGGAAAAACAGCACAATCGGGGGCAGGAGGGAGCTGGAATGGCTACACTGAAATTAGACATTCCACCCGGCGAAGAATACATCTGGCGCGAGCGCGAAGAGGGAAAGAATGCCATTCAGCAGATATTTGCCAACATTAACGATAAAATGGAAAAATACAACGGTCAGATTAATGATCCTGTATTTGCAAAAGAGAATCTGCCATTTGCAGGTGAATTGTATTTGGGGCACTTACGCTATAGCACTTCCGGCAAAAGCGGCATTTCATACGTTCATCCGTTTCTTCGTCGTCACAACTGGAAAGCACGAACGCTGGTTTTGGCCGGAAATTTCAATCTGACCAATGTAGATGAAATTTTTGAAAATCTGACCAACCAGGGACAACACCCTCGCGACAAAGCCGATACCTTTCTTATGCTCGAATCCCTCGGAAATAAGCTGGATAACGAAGTACAGGCCGAATACGAACAAATAAGACAACGATATACAAACGACAAAATTATCACTCAAAAAATTGAAGAGCAACTGGATATTCCTTCCTTTATCCGCAAATCGGAGAAACGATGGGACGGAGGGTATGTAATTAGCGGGATGCTTGGTCATGGCGATTCATTCGTTTTTCGCGATCCGGATGGTATCCGAACTGCTTTTTATTATCACGACGAAGAAATAGCCGTTGTTGCATCTGAGCGTGCTCCTTTACAGACCGTGATGAATGTCAACGTGGAGGAGATCCGGGAATTGGAACCCGGGCAAATCATGATTATCAAGAAAAACGGAACCATTTATTTTGACAAAATCCGGATTCCCTCTCCCCGGCTCAAAGCCTGTTCGTTCGAACGAATTTATTTTTCCAGAGGTAGTGATGTGGACATTTATACCGAAAGAAAAAAATTAGGAGCATCATTGGCCGAACCGATTCTCAAAGCAGTTGATTACGATATTGAAAATTCCGTTTTTTCTTTTATTCCCAATACGGCCGAAGTTGCTTTTTATGGAATGACACAAG
>JAGPGR010000189.1 GCA_018055865.1 Paludibacteraceae bacterium
CTTCGTCCGAAAAAGTGATGGGAAAATACAAAAACCGCACTTCCACCCGTATTGTATTGTATTCATTGGGAGCAGTGGTTTCGATGCTGAATGTTGCTTTATTCATCAGTTTCTTCCTGTAAACAAAGCACCGGCAACACCCGACCCGAGGACTTGTAATCCTAAGATTATGCAAGTGTTGATTTAAAATTTAAGAGGCATTTCCTTCACCGGAACTTGCCTCTTTCGTTTTCAGTGTGGAAGTGTAATACAGCACTCCGGATGCAGGATATTCAAATCCGAAGCCAAGCAGAATTTAATTTAGCAATCCGCCATACTAAATTCTGCCCGAAAAAACAGCTCTTATTTCAAATAAACAGGACAATCTAAACTTCAAATTATCTAAAATAATTCTAAAATATATTATTTTGATTGCACTGATTGAATTTAGCTGAATTATTTTTTTAACTTTGTGAGCAATAGAATTAGGGTAAAGAGTAATTTTCATACGTAAAAATTCATTCCTATGCTCGAGAAAATAATCGGTTTCAGTCTGAAATTTAAGCTGATAATCATCCTTTTCACACTCACCATTGCTGCTTTCGGCATGTATGCCATCCTCAACATTCCGGTTGGTGCTGTGCCCGACATTACCAACAATCAGGTTCAGGTTATCACCACTTCGGGTAATCTTTCCACCCAGGAAATCGAACAGTTTATCACCGCTCCTGTGGAACTGGAAATGGCTAATTTGCCCGGTGTGAAAGAAATCCGCTCCATTTCCAAATTCGGCTTGTCGGTGGTGACCATCGTTTTCAGCGAAAGTATGGGAACGTACCTGCCGCGTCAGCTCATTGCCGAGAAAATCAAATCGGCCTCAGCAAATATCCCCGAAGGCTTCGGAACACCTGAAATGGGACCAATATCAACCGGTTTGGGTGAAATTTATCAGTATGTACTGGATGTAAAATCCGGTTACGAAGGGCGATATTCGGCTATGGACCTGCGAACCATTCAGGATTGGATTGTGCGTAGGCAGTTATCCGGAATTAACGGGGTGGTAGAAGTAAACAGTTGGGGAGGTTATCTGAAGCAATACGAAGTGGCTGTAAATCCTGCGCGACTTCAGGCATTGAATATCAGCCTGATGGAAGTTTTTGATGCGCTGGAAAGCAACAACAGCATTTCAGGTGGTGCTTATATCGAAAAAAATGCCGAAAGTTACTTTATCCGTGGCGACGGGCAAGTGAAATCACTGGAAGACATTGAAAAAACAGTAGTTAAAAATCAGGGCGGAGTACCTGTGCTGATACGGGATGTGGCAATTGTGCATTTCGGCTATGCCAACCGCTTTGGGGCAATAACCGCGAATGGTGAAGGTGAAAAAGTGCTGGGGCAAATCATGATGCTTAAGAATGCCAACTCCAAACTGGTAATCCGGGAAGTGAAAAAAAGGGTAGCCGAAGTTCAGAAAAGTCTTCCGGAAGGCGTGTATATCAACCCGATACTGGAACGAAGCGAGTTGATTGGCAAAACGACAACAACTGTTTTTGAAAATCTGATTTTTGGCTGCATCATCGTTTTCCTTGTAGTTTTGTTGCTGCTTGGCAATATGCGTTCGGCTCTGGTGATAGCCTCCATGATACCGCTTGCATTGTTTTTCACCCTTTCCATGATGTATGTCTTTGGTATTGATGCTAACCTGATGAGCCTTGGAGCACTTGACTTCGGGATAATCATTGATGGTGCGGTAATCATAGTTGAATTTATTGCCGTCCGAATGCTGGCCAATAAAGATAAACTGAACGCGCTTCAGGGCGAGGAACGACAATCATTGATGAACAAAATTACCCTGAACGGTGCTTCGAAAATGATGACCTCGGCTATTTTCGGTCAGGTAATTATTCTTATCGTTTTTATTCCCATACTTTCTTTACAAGGCGTTGAAGGCAAAATGTTCCGTCCGATGGCACTGGCTTTCAGTTTTGCCATTATCGGAGCCATGTTTTTATGTCTCACCTGGCTTCCTGTAGCTGCCTCCCTGTTCCTTAAACCTCAGGAACCGGGCAGGAAAAATATTTCTGAGAGAGTATTTAAATTTGTCCTCGGTACCTATAAACCGGTCATGAACTGGGCTTGCGATCACAAAGCGCTGGTGCTGGGAATGTCTTTCGGGACGTTGATTTTGGCTTTCATAATGTTTGGCCGAATGGGAGGCGAATTTGTTCCTACACTGGATGAAGGCGATTTTGTCATTCAGCCGGTGCTGAAAACCGGAACATCACTCTCAAAAACAGTAGAACTGACCACTCAAATGGAAAATATTCTGAAAGATAAATTTCCGGAAGTGGATAAAATTGTGTGCCGCATTGGAGCTGCCGAAGTTCCTACCGATCCGATGTCCATGGAGGAAATTGATATGATTATAAAACTCAAGCCTAAGAAATACTGGAAGACTGTGAAAACGAAGGAAGAACTGGCTGATAAATTCAAAGAAGCACTGTCGGTTATTCCGGGTATCGAATATGAATTTACTCAGCCCATCGAAATGCGTTTCAATGAACTGATTACCGGAGTTCGCTCCGATATTGCGGTGAAAGTTTTCGGCGAAGACCTGGATTACCTCAATGATAAAGCAACAGAGATTAAGAAATTAATTGAAAATATTCCCGGTGCAGCCGATGTTATTCTGGAAAAAACAACCGGACTTCCGCAGATGAATGTAAAGTATAACCGCGAAAAAGTGGCTTTTTACGGAGTGGACATGAAAACGATGAACGCTTATCTGGCAGCTGCTTTTGGAGGAGAAATTGCGGGCAGCGTTTTTGAAGGTGAAAAGCGTTTTGATTTAGTAGTTCGGTTGCAAAAGGAAAATCGTACTGATATTGAAAATATTCGTCAGCTTCAGGTGCCGCTTGCTAACGGGATGCAGGTTCCTTTAAGCGAACTGGCAGAAATTATTCTTACCGAAGGTCCGGCTAAGATTTCCCGTGAAAATACCCATCGCCGTGTAGTGGTGAGCGTCAACGTGCGCAATCGCGACCTGCAATCAGTAGTGAAAGATATTCAGGCAAGTGTGGATAAAAATGTGAAACTTAATCCCGGAACGTATATCCAGTATGGCGGGCAGTTTGAAAATTTGCAGAATGCCAGCAACAGACTTATTTTTGCTGTACCGATAGCATTGGCGCTCATTTTTATTTTCCTGCATTTCGCTTTCAAATCCCTGAAAGATACAATCATGATTTTCACAGCTGTTCCACTTTCCATTGTGGGAGGCGTGTTTGCTTTGTGGTTGCGGGGAATGCCTTTCAGCATTTCTGCCGGAGTTGGTTTTATTGCTCTGTTTGGTATTGCAGTGCTCAATGGCATTGTACTGATCGAACATCTCAAATACCTCAAAGAAACAGGAATGACCAATATGCGTGAACTTGTTATGAAGGGAACGGTTGATCGGTTGCGCCCTGTGATGCTCACAGCCGCTGCTGCAGCCATGGGTTTCCTCCCGATGGCTATCTCTGTCAGTTCGGGAGCCGAAGTGCAGCGTCCGCTTGCTACTGTCGTTATTGGCGGACTTATTACTTCTACATTGCTCACCATGATTGCGCTGCCGTTGTTATTCATGCTGTTCAACGATGAGGAAGGATTGAAATACAAACTGGTGAGAAAATTTAAGTTGAAAAACTTTCTAATACCTCTCGCTCTAATGCTTTCAGGTGGTTCACTGATGGCACAGAGCTCTTCTCTGACATTGGAACAGGCCATTGCTCTGGCTCTGAAGAACAACAAGGAAGTGGGGGCTTACAGATTAAAAATAGAGGAACGAAAAGCATTGGCTTCCAGTGTGTTGGAAATAGACAAAACGAATTTTTACTACGAATTCGATCAGGCCAATGTGGCAGAAAACGGACATCCGATAAAAACAGTGGGAGTGGAGCAGAGTTTTCTTTTTCCCACCATTCATGCTCCGCGAAACAAAGCCCGGAGAATAGAAATTTCCATGGCTGAAGCGGAGCTTCATAAACAAATGCATTTGTTGGTGAAAAATGTGACCGGGACTTACTATACCATTCAGTTTTTGCAGGCCAAAATCAGGCATTATCAAAAAATGGACAGCCTGTACAGCGTGTTGAATACGGGTGCGGAAACCCGCTATAAGCTTGGGGATATCAGTCAGCTGGATTTGATGAACGCACAGGCCAAAAAGCAACAGGTGAGCCTCGAATTAAATCAGATCAACTACGACATCCAAAACACGTACCGGACACTGAATGCCCTGATGCAGACCAATGAGAGTTATAGTATTGCTTCGGATGATATGTCTGTAATTCCGGTTATCGAACCCGATTTCCAACAGAATGCAGATGTTCAGCTGCTCCGGTTGCAGTCGGATTACATCAAAGCCAATGTCAAAATGGAACAGCAACGCTTATTGCCCGATATTTCGCTGGGATATTTTTACGGGAATAATCAGTTTGAAAATAACCGGGGATATCACGGTTTTCAGGTTGGACTGGGCATCCCGCTTTATTTTGGTGAGCAAAATGCAAAAATTAAAGCCGGAAAAATAGCTGCTAACACTACCGAACTGCTCCTGCAAAACGACTTGTTGCAGCTCGAAATGAAGTATAATTCGCTGAA